>CAZCRJ010000126.1:0-7311 GCA_964501015.1 uncultured Roseivirgaceae bacterium
TTCCGGAGTTTTAATGTACTCTGTCCAAACATTAGCCTGCGCTCCAAGGATAAACCGCTGCTCATTCTGATCGAGGGAAGCAGGAATGGGTTCATAGGAATAGACTTTTTTTAATGTCGTATTCCCCCCAATGGCAACAGGTTCATTTTGCGGTTCACCCTGGTAGTGATCGAAGTACAATGCAAAGCCGGGCGTCATCACTACATCGTGTCCCGCCTTAGCAGCAGCAATTCCTCCTTCTTCTCCACGCCAGCTCATCACGGCAGCATTCGGAGCAAGTCCTCCTTCCAGTATTTCATCCCAGCCAATGAGTTTTTTACCTTTTGCATTCAGGTATTTTTCCATTCGTTGAATGAAGTAACTCTGTAATTCATGTTCATCGGAAAGGCCTTCATCCTTCATTCGCTTCTGACACTGCGCACATTCCTTCCAGCGTGTTTTAGGGCATTCATCTCCGCCTACATGTATATACTGACCGGGAAAAAGTTCAATCACTTCATCGAGCACATCTTCCAGAAAGGTGAAGGTGCTTTCTTTTCCGGCACAATACACATCGTCAAACACGCCCCACAGGGTTGCTGTTTCATACGGTCCTCCCGTACACCCCAGATGTGGATAGGCTGACAATGCGGCAAGGGCATGGCCCGGCATTTCAATTTCCGGTACTATAGTCACAAACCGTTCAGCTGCATAAGCCACCACTTCTTTAATTTCTTCCTGCGTATAGTAACCGCCATAACGCTGACCATCAAACTGCTGAGGCTGTGCTGAATAATGCCCGATAAGCGTTTCCTTTCTATAGGCTGCTACTTCCTGAAGTTTCGGATATTTTTTTATTTCGATACGCCATCCCTGGTCTTCCGTAAGATGCCAGTGAAAGGTGTTGAATTTATAGCGGGCCATCAAATCGATATACCGTTTTACAAAATCTACCGGAAAGAAATGCCGACTTACATCAAGATGAAGTCCACGCCAGGAGAAACGGGGAAAATCTGTAAGGGTAAGATAGGGTACTCTCCAGTTTTTCTTTTCCTGCACAATAAGTTGTATCAAGGATTGTGTACCATAAAATAATCCGGAAGCACTGGTGGAAAAGATATCCACGCCCTCAGCATTCACCACCATGTGATAATAGCCTTCCGGTAAATATTTTTCTGACACAAAACTTCGGAAGGTAATATCGGCAACGGTATCGGTTATGATTTTAGTGGGGACGTTTTGCGTTTTAAAAAAATCAACCAAAAAGGAGACAGCAGATAGCTCTTCAGCCAGGTTGGCTGAAATGGTTACGGTATCGTTCAGAATATAATAGTTATTGGTGACTGATAGCGCTACAGGTTGAGGTACGATACTAACAGCTGGAGATTCGGGAGCCGCATTCTTTTTCGTGCAGGCGAAGAGTATGATTGTAAGTGTAATAAAAACGGAAAGGGAACGGAACATAAAAATTATTGTTTGTTCAAGTTGAGATCGGTAATAAACTGGAGGCATTACGTAAGCCACCCGATAAATTGAATTCATCAGGTGGCCAATCTTATCGAAGCAATACTACCCCGCCACGTTTTTCCTGAATACCATCTTGAGGCCTATAGATACTTTTATACCGTACTAAATAGGAATATGTTCCTGCAGGTAAAAGTTGGTTTACATTATTTTTATAACCTCCGTTCCACCGGAAATTTGTATCACTGGATTGATACACCAGTTCTCCCCACCGGTTATAGATAAATACTTCAAATCCGTCATCGTCAATAAAAATAGGCAATACCCAGAAGTCGGAGTTGGTGCGGTCAGGATCACCGCTGTTTGCTACTGAGCTACCGGGACGGAAAGCATTAGGAGCAACCAACCGCGGTTTACACTCCTCAGATACTTCTGTCTGATCGGTGGACTGACATCCGAATGAATTTACCAAAACCACACTATAAATACCACCTTCAAAAGCAGTAAACGTTTGGTTAAAGGCATTTTGCTGTACACCACCCAGGTACCAGTCGTAGCTGATGAAACCAGCACCGGCATCCAATACAACTTGTTGGGTGCTTGGGTCAGGGTTGCCTGGGTCAGGACAAATTAGTGCTTGTTGTGGAAGTGAACCAGGTGTGGTTGGGAAAAGGATAATTTGGTTTTCAATAAATCTGGAACATCCAGGCACGGTTCCGGTTACCCGGTAAGTACCTGCACCGGAACCGTTAACGCTTGGCTGTGTTGCGCCCGCTATGTTTGTGCCATTGAAAGCCCATTGAAAAGTAGTACCCGGAAGCGAACTTGATGCGGTTAATGTAAAGGGCGAACCGGTACAAGGCGGAGTGGTCGTCATTGTTAGTTGTAAATTTCCGGCTACAAAAACCGGTTCAGGCAAGGAACTTACAACACAACCGGACACAGGGTTAATTACCTCTACTCTATAGGAAACACCATTATCGGCAAGCGTGGCAAGAATTGTTTGACCTCCGGGCACCTGAACGTTATTCCTGTACCACACATACGTATAGTTTGTGGCCGGTGTCGCGGAGGCTGTAAGTGTTACCTGGTCTGCGCAGGCATCACTTTGTTCAAAGTCAGCAACAATATTATTATTAACAAACACTGTAACGGCCGTATCCAGTGGGCAGAAACCTGGTTCAGTTACGATTACTTCATAAATATTATCTCCTTGTGTTGGAGGGTTAGCCGTAATGGTTTGAGTAGTACCTGCACCAATCAAACCAGGTCCGGTCCATGTCCATCCGGTTCCACCATTTACAGTAACGGAAATAGGATTGGTACAAGGGTCAACAGTAAACCCTGTAATAACTGCAACCGGATCCTGCTCAAAGGCTTGTGGCAACGATGAATTGGTACAACCTCCTGAAGTTATTTCAATAACATAATTCCCGCTGGGAACTCCCGGTGTAGTGAAGAACGGAACTCCAGATGAAGTGCCATTGGCAACAGCAAGGTTTGTAGTGGCATCGATTACTCTGAATGTGTACGATGGTGCAGCAACGGCAGTATGGTCAACGCGGAGAATAAGCGGATCACATGTATTCTGACGGGCAACCAGATCAATAGTAAAGTCATTGTCATTTACACTCACCACATCAATGGTGGCGCAATTCGAAACCTGGTCAATGACTACCACACCATAGGAACCTGCACCCAATCCGGTAATGGCATATAGTCCTGTTGTACGATCAAAATCCTGTGCGATAACCGGTCCTGTTACGGAGTAAGTAAATAAGCTTGTCGCAGGACCGTTAATGGTGAGATCAATGGAACCGTTATTCTGACCGCAAGCCAGTGTTGGATTCGCGATAGCCGTAAAATCGGGTGAATCGTTTATGGTAAACGTTACCGACTCAACAACCTCGCAGGAAGTCTGCTGGTCTGTTACAGTTACTTCATAAATAAAGACCCCCGGAGTGCTGGTGGAAACCGGCTGGAACTGATCAGTACTGGCGGGAGTAGTAATGCCATTAGTTGTAATAGTCCAAACATGCTGAGCATTTGGATTGAATGCGTTCAAGGATGCCACTGGTTCATTTTGGCAAAGGGAAAGGTCAGGCCCAAGATTTACTAGTGGACGGTTATCCGCCACCAAAAATGATCCATCTGACGTACACCCGCTAACAGTATTGGTAATGGTTACACTTACAATAGATGGTTGTGACACAATTATTTCCCTGGTGGTTTCTTCGGTTGACCACAAATAGGTAAGGTTAGCCAGATCAGGATTGGTAGCAGGCGTAGCTTCCAGCGTTACATCCCCATTACAAAGTACTGGTAATGGATCTCCAGGTGGAACAAATGTTGGATCTTCAGGTGGCGGGTAAATGGTAATATTCTGAACAAAAGTAGTATCCAGTCCGCAGCGGTTAGTTATCCTTAGGGTAACAACATAATCCCCCGGATTCAAATAGGTATGTTCCGTTGCGGCTACTGATTCGCCACTTCCATCCCCAAACGACCATTGAAATTCATCAATGGCATCAGTGCCAAATCCGGTGAAGATGGTTGGCTCCCCTAAACAGAATCCGGTTATTTCAAGACCAGGCGGTTGAATCGGATTACCAAGGCTTTGTATAAAATTAGGTAAACCAAGTGTACTCGTTGTTCCACCGGCCAATCCATAACCATTCAAAGTAAAAGTTGAAGTAAGTAGTGTGTCAGGGTTAACGATAATTGTTCCTAAAAAGGATTGTCCGTTTATAGCGACATAAATCTGTCCATCGGGTCCGAGTTGTATAGCACCCAGTTCGTTGGGAATCGATGCCGTGTTAGGAGTAATCAGTACAGGATTGCCCTCAAAATCAATATAGAATTCACGGATAAACGAAGGACTGCCGGAAAGTGTAGCAAAGATTTTATTGCCCGCAAATTCAATTCCATATACCTGGCCGGTTGCGCTGTTTAAATCTGCTGTGCGGAAGTTGGAAAGTATACCAGTATCGTTATCAAAATCAAAAAGTTCCAACACATTGGAAACGCCAGGTGTGGAAAGTGCAACAGCCAGAATATTATTCCCACCGAGCTTCATATAGCCACGTCCTGAAAACTCATTGGAAAGGGAATGCTCAGACCCAATGCCAGAAATTACAGGGTTGCCTATACCTGTGGCAGTAATCCTATACGCACGAAATGAATTGTTGCCAAATTCGTGTGCGATTAACCAATTGCCATTACCGGTAATACGTTCCGTGCTCCGGGTAAATAAAAGCTGATTGAATTCCACAATTCCGCCATCACCATTATTGAGCTTTACATCAAAGAGGGAATAGCGAAGTTCGTAAGCTCCGGTTCCGTGTACCTCCTGCGTGGTGAAAATGTAGTAAAGGGTTTCATCACCGGGTACAGGAATAATTAGTGCGGATTGGGTTGCGCCCGGATCTCCGCCCACACCGGGAGGCATCGGAGCGGGAGTTATCTCCACATCGTTTCGGTCGAATACACGTTGGCCATCAGTTGAAAAAATAACATTCCCGTTGCGATTCGAAATTACGGCAACGCCTTCCGGTGAATTAATCGGCCCCGATAGGGGCACAGAAGGTTGAAGATTAAAATCTATCCCAGCGTTTTGCCCAAAATACCAGATGTTAGCGCGCTGATCGACTAAACCATATTCTTTTACGTTAACACCTGCATAGGCCTGGCATCCAGTGGCATCTGTAACTACAACATAATAATATCCTGCGGAATCAGGAGTAAGTGTCGCGCCTGTATCACCATTCGACCAAAGGATGGAGACTGGATTCCCCCCATTGATTTGAGCGGTAATCCGGATATCATCGCTGGTATCATTCGGACAGGGTGCGATACCATTATTTATAGGGAGTTCACATTCACAGGCAGTAGTATCCGATACTAACGTTATCTGAAGGTCGAACTGGGTAATGGTTACAGGTGCGGTGAACGTTTCTGATTCACCATTAAGAAAGGCAGTTACACTAACCTGATAAGGGCCACCATTTTCATACGTATAAATCGGGCTCCAGTCACTTGATGTTCCGCCATCTCCAAAGCTCCAGTTTAAACTATCTGCAGCAGGAATTACCGTTGGATAAAACGTAGTGGCAACATTGGAGCATGTTCCTTCTGATGTGAAGGAAACGGATAGCGTAATATCAAAGGATGGCGCGAAGGATGGGAATTGTCGACCGCCAACATTCGGATTGGCTGTAAACGCCTGGGGCGCATACTGTACGAGATTTGCCAGACTGTCGGTATCGGTAAGTTTTCCCAGGAGGAATGGACCGTTCGCAACAGTTTGATAAATATGATAGATAGCTGTATCAGGTGCCAGTTGTAAACCGTAACTTCTATGAACATTAACCGGGAGAACAGGTGCGAGTGTGGTTGATGGATTATTCACATCAAACTGCAATACCTGAGCATCTGTACCGGAATCGTTTAACCTGGAGAAATACAGAAACCTTCCACTGGGACTCCATTCTGTATCATATAGTGCTCCTTGTATTGTGCTGCCGGAATTAAAAACAAATTGTGGTGAGGGTGAGGTTGGTGGAGAGAGTATTCCGGTAGCGTTATCAAAATCCAGAATTACAATGTTTCTGTTAATATCAATCGGAGTAACGGCAAGTTTACCGGTGCCCTCATGATAGGCGAAATTGAGCGCTGATATATCCAGGTTTCCGGTAAGTCCGGTAATGGTAGTGTGATCAAATACGCCACCTGCCTGAACGTGTGTGACGGTATAGCTATCGGAATTAGATACATGTGTGATCAGCCAATAGTCTGTTCCATTATCATGCGGAATGGTAATCATGGCTTCCGATCGGCTGTTGGCAGGCAGTCCGAACGCTTGGTTTTTTTGAATGACATCACCAGTTGCCGGAGACGGGAACAAGGCGTTACCGAACTGTGTCATGTCCACAATGCTGTACACCACAGACCCTCCTGTTACTCCGTTGGCAGTATTTGTAAAAACATAGTATTGATTGGTTTCTCCCGGTACCGGGCATATCGCTACCGGTTGATTTCCAGAAGTATTTCCCTGCAAACCCGTACCATTCGGCATTGCACCGGGGCTGCCACTGATATCATAAATCACTGATCCATCCGAATAAAAAAGCAAATCTGCATTATAGGGATTGCTAACCACTGCGCTTCCTCCGGTACCAAAGGGTGTTTTTTGATTGGTGACCAGTGTGGCAGTATTATCCGACCTGCTAAAGCGAATAGCGGAGGTACTATTTCCAAAATACCAATTATGTTGAGTAAAGTCCTGGGCTTGTGCTTCCTGTATAAACCAGCAACAAACCATCATCACAAACCACCTCATCGGAACAAAAACTTTCATGTGTTCTAAACCACTTTAGCTAAAACTTAGTTTACACGTTTTAAATGAACTATAATAAAACGCCCAGTATCCACGAAAGTATACAATTTGCCCAAAATTATCGTTAAGAATCAGACACAGGCCTCGTTTTATCGCCAGGATGTTTTTTAAATAACCCGAATCCCTTTAATTTGCTCCGATGGTGCAACCTAAGTTTCCCAATTCGATTGTTAGCCTGGTCTTGCTGACAGTAATTTTGATCACAGCCAGTGAGAAAAGTGTTTTTGCGCAGGATCCACAGTTTAGCCAGTTCTATGCTGCACCATTGTATCTGAATCCAGCATTAACGGGTTCAACAGGACAAGCCCGGGCAGGGATTAACTACCGCAACCAGTGGCCTGCAATTGATGCAAATTTCACTACCATGTCGGCATTCTTTGATTATTTCATCGAAGATAAACGAAGTGGAGTGGGAATAATCTTATCACGCGATGTTGAAGGATTGGCAGGTTTACGCAGCACCATGGTAGGGT
>CAZCRJ010000127.1:0-7298 GCA_964501015.1 uncultured Roseivirgaceae bacterium
ACAGGTAAGAAAGGAATTCAGAAATTTAAAACAATTATTTGAACGACTTAAAATCGAAGAACTTCCGGATACGGTTAGCATGAACGTACTATCAATGGGAATGAGCGGTGATTACACCATTGCACTGGAAGAAGGGAGTACGATGGTTAGAATCGGATCTGCATTATTTGGAGAACGGCATTAATATCCTCAACTTATTATTTAACACTTTTAAGTAGGACAGATGAACGTGAAAAATACTTTACTTGCAGGAGTTGGGTTCGCATTTCTAAGCGTTGCTCTTGGCGCATTTGGCGCCCATGCATTTAATCAGATGCTGGTTGCGTCAAACCGCCTGGAAACGTATGAACTTGCTGCACGGTACCAATTCTACCATTCCCTGGCGTTACTCATTACCGGAATACTACAGCATGTGTTTGAGGAAAAATTGTTCCGGTTTGCCTCAATAACATTTGTAAGTGGTATTCTTTTGTTTAGTGGAAGTCTCTACCTGCTCTGCTTCACAGGAAATACCCGTTTTGCCATGGTAACACCAGTTGGTGGTATATTTTTTATTACAGGTTGGTTTCTGTTAGGGTTGGGACTTTTGAAAAGCCCGAAATAAAAAAAGCTATCCCTCCATGAGATAGCCTTTGTTTTACTGTTACTATAAACCCTACTGTGGCTTTTTATCTAAAATGTTGGTTACGAAGGAAATTGTATTTTCATCGTTAGCAGCATTTGAAATTACCGTTACGGTCTTATTCTGACGGCCTATCTTTCCTGCGCTATTAAAGCCAATCTTGATCTCTCCTTTTCCACCTGGAGGAATGGGATTACGTGGCCATTCAGGAGCAGTACATCCGCACGTTACCTGAATATTGGTGATAATCAGGGGTTCATTACCGGTATTGGTGAATTTAAAAATCTGATCAACCTTGTCGCCTTGAAAAATATCCCCAAAGTCATGTGAGTTTTTCTCAAAGGCCAGAATCGGGCCGTTCACTTTGGTGGCCTGGGGTTTTGTTTGCTGTGCAAACAATTGGGCGGAAAGTCCAATCAATAAGAAGAGAATAAGATACTTTTTCATATTTTTTTTTCAAATTTAATAATGCTACAACAACAATACTGCCAATAAGGTGCAAAATTTCACAAATTATTGTGACTTTGCCTTCCATCTTGAATTTCCCCAAAGGGTAACCTCAATGGACAAAGATATTACTAAACTTTACGGTAATAAAGTACGCATCAGGGTTTGTGGCCTTTGTTGGCAAAACGACCGGCTTCTAATGGTCAATCATGGGCAAATTACTGAAAATGACTTTTGGGCACCCCCGGGAGGTGGACTGGAATTTGGCCAAAACGTTGAGGAATCGATTGTCCGGGAATTTAGAGAAGAAACGGGGCTTGAGGTTAAAGTCAACAAATTTCAATTTATTGTTGAATTTGTAAGGCCTCCCCTTCATGCGGTAGAGCTATTCTTTGGCGTTGAGTTGAAGAGCGGAGAGTTGAAGACAGGAACGGATCCCGAAATGCGTGCCGATAAGCAACTCATCAGAGGGGTTGAATTTATGGATTGGAATGTCCTGAACCGTATCCCCCAGGATGAAAAACATGGGATATTCAGGCACTGTCAGACAAAAAATGATTTGCTGACTTTACAGGGTTTTTATCGAATATAAATTCTCCAATCACGTATTTTGCCTTGTTTTTTACGCTTTAAAATAATTATACTTGTGGCCTTAAACCTTATACGATGAGCCTGACTAGAATTATCTCCACTGTTCTTTTTCTGATCAGTTTAGCATTAGCCTACTACCTGTACCACAGCATAAGTTCAACAATAAAATTCCGTGAAACGATCACCACAACAGAACGTCAGATAATCGACAAGCTCTCGGTTATACGAGAAGCTCAAAAAGTATATTTGGAGCAAAATGGGCGTTATACCGCCAGTTGGGATACGTTAATCAATTTCATAGAGACCGGTACTGTACCGATTACCGTTAAATCAGAGACTATTATTCCATTAAGCTACGGTGTGGATAGTGTAATCGTGAAAATTGATACTATAGCTACCATCACTGCAAAGGAGAAAATATTCAGAAAAACCTACTCCGTTAACGCTGCAGATAATGGAACATTCCTGGGCTTCTCCAAAACTATCGGAGATTTCGTTGTGAAGGGTACAAAATCATATCGTATGAGGCGTGAAAGCAACGATAAGGTGGAAGAATTCAGTTTTCTTGATAAGGGTACCATCAGTAGCCTTGCCGCTGTTACTGCGGGAGAAAAAATAAAGAAAGGCCAAAATCTGATCACTTTCTGGGACTATCAATTAAACCCCGATATCGATATCAAATCCATTGCGACTGTACCCGGCTCAGGTAAGACCTTTGATATTTATGTGGAACAATCAGAACGAAATAATATCAAAATATGGGTTATTGAAGTAAAAGATCCTTCACCTATTAATCCTGAACGAAAAGAAGACAACGAAGCCAAGAATAAGAAACCACTTCGATTTGGTTCACGATCAGATGTAACCACGGCAGGAAACTGGGAATAAGGTGGCAAACCAGGCCACTTTTAAACAGATTAAAAGAATTAAGGATGACCGTTTTGAAGAAGACAACATCCATGACTACTCCCTGTTATTAAATCTTGGACCCCGCGATCTGCAAATTGCCGTTGTAGATGCCTCCGTCAACCTGATTTTATTTCTTGAGGATTATATTTTCCCTGCTGTTTCCTCACAGGAAGACTTACTTGATGCCCTTGATGCCGTATTCGATCAGCATGCTTTTTTGAAAGCCGGATTCTGGAAGAACATCAAAATTGCTATTAAGAATCAGAAAATGGTGCAGGTACCACAGTCACTTTTTATTCCCGAATCGGCTCCCCAATATCTTAAATTCAATGCCCATTTTAACAAAGCTCAGGAACAAGTTCGGTATGTTGAAATGAAAAATAGTCAGGCCGTTACTGTTTTTACAGTTGCGAATGAACTTCAAACATGGTTTGAAAAGCACTATCCGCAACGCCAGTTCATCATCACACACCAATCAGCAACCTTGATTGAAGGCATAATGGACTACGCTGCCAACCGTAAAGACAATCCGCTTTACCTGTATGTAGATCGGTTTAAAATTCACCTTTTATCGGTAACCGATAACCAACTTATTTACTACAATCAATTTACGATACAGAATTTTCAGGATTATGTGAAGTATATCATGATGGTATTAAAAACGCTTGAGATGGATCAGGAAACCAGCCAGGTAATACTGTGGGGTTATATAGGAAACAATTCTCAACACTATCATGAATTATATAAGTATATCCAGAATGTAACGTTTGGCACTCGGCCACAGAGTCTGACGTTTGGCTATGTGTTCGATGAGGTACAGGATCATCATTATTTTGATTTATACAGCATTAATCAGTCATAAAGAAGGGTTGTTATTCAATTAAGATTAACCGACCTTTAATAATCAACTCCAGAACGATGAAGCGTATCGCACTGTTTCCAGGTTCATTTGACCCCTTTACCAAAGGGCATGAAGACATTGTTTTGCGCGGGTTAAAATTATTCGATGAGATCATCATTGCCATTGGCTACAATAGCGGAAAAAGTATTCGCTACTTTGATATCAACCTTATGGAAAAATACATTAACGAAACCTTTATCGAGTATCCGAATATTAAAGTGGTAATATTCTCTGAGCTAACTGCCGAGTTTGCGCGGAAAAATGGCGCCCGGTATTTGTTACGCGGGCTCCGTAATACAACAGATTTTGAATATGAAAACAGTATCGCACAGGTGAACCGGTATTTAAATTCAGAACTGGAATCGGTTTTTCTGATCACTTCTCCCCAATTCGCTTCAATCAGTTCTTCTATTATCAGGGAGGTTCACCGGTATCAGGGTGATGTCACTACTTTTTTGCCATATAAGCTTTAACGGATGGAGTCAACATCCATTAATTCGTAATACCGCTCAAATACAAAACTTATTGATTTATAGGAATGCTCCAATGCATGGTATACTTCCTTTGGGCTCATCCAACGCAATTCTTCGATATCTTCTTCAATACTGGGTTTCATTTTAGTGTCATCCAGCAGATCCATGGTGTACCATTTCGTTTTTTTCAACATAGCCCTGCGGTTCATGGTATAGGTATGCCAGGTTGTACATATTTTAGAACCCAGTTTAACGGTAATGCCACACTCTTCTTCAATCTCCCTTAACGCAGTTTCCTGGTAGCTTTCCTTTCGCTCTTTTTTCCCTTTTGGTAAATCCCATTTCTTCATGCGGTAGATCATAAGAAACTTCTCTTTCTTTCTAACAATTCCACCAGCGGCCTTAATGACTTTGAACTTGCTCTTCAGGTATGTCTTTATAGCATCATAATCGTATGCCGTAATATGAAGCGAAAGCAGGCCAATAGGGACTTTTGAATTCAGGTATTCAAGGAGGGCTTCAAATTGAGGTTCATGCACGTTTTTTACCCAAACATGATGAACTAACTTGGCCCGTGAAATCGGCTCCGCTCCGGCATCAATCACGTGATTGAAATTTCCGTCAGCCGGCCCCTCCTCAGTTTTATACAGTGTTACCGGAATATCATTGATGAAAAGAATCATCGTATGGACCTGCTACGTTTAACCATGTTTGCAAAAGAATAAATATTCCGGTAGGACACAAGCGGCCCCCCAAGATTTTTAAGGGATTTAATCTGTTTACTTGATTTAACCATTCCATTACCGGATTTTGGTACTTCCAAATCAACGCTATGTCTTTTATTAAAATACAGCAATCCACGGCCCTCAAAGTAGCTAACTTGTTATTAAAGATTCATGCGATCAAGCTCAATACCCAAAAACCTTTTCAATGGGCTTCTGGATGGAAGTCGCCCATTTATTGTGACAACCGTCTTTCACTCTCCTACCCGGATATCCGAAAGGAAATAAAGGAAGGACTTGTCGAAGCCATTCGCACCCATTTCCCCTCCGTTGAAGCAATTGCCGGTGTTGCTACTGCGGGTATTGCCCAAGGCGCACTTGTTGCCGAAGCTCTTGAACTTCCCTTTGCCTATGTCAGACCAAAGCCAAAAGAGCATGGCATGGAAAATCTTATAGAAGGCAGGATTGAAAAAGGAAAAAAAACGGTAGTGGTTGAAGACTTGATTTCAACTGGTGGAAGTTCACTCAAAGCTGTTCAAGCGTTGCGCACTGCTGGAATTGAAGTATTGGGTATGGTTTCAATATTTACCTATGGGTTTACCCTTGCCGAGCAGAACTTTGCCCAGGAAAATGTTTCGCTTGTTAGTTTAAGTGATTATCAACACCTGATCGCCTGTGCTGTTGAGCAACATGATGTAACTGAAAATGATATCAAATCTCTTCAGGCCTGGCGCACTGATCCGTCTGTTTGGAAAGGGTAATTATGTGTAAAGGCTGACTATATGAGTACGGATACATTCGCACCCAGTGCTGATACCGGTTCAGGAAAACAATTGGAAGGGCTTCCTGAAAACAGCACTGTTGTTGTAGTTGGTGCTGGTGCATTTGGTGGATGGACTGCACTAAACCTCCTACGCGCTAATTACAACGTAACCCTGCTGGATTCCTGGGGACCCGGACATTCCCGGTCAAGTTCAGGTGACGAAACACGTGTTATTCGCTCAACCTATGGCGCCAATGAGTTTTATTTTAACCTGAACGTACGCTCCCTTCAGCTTTGGAAGGAGCATGAGCACCGCTGGAAAAAAAAGTTCTTTCACAATAAAGGCGTTCTGTGGCTATGCTATGAAGAGTCCACCCCTATTGTGGATGAATCGCTACGATTTGCGCGTAAACACCGGATGGAATATGAAAAACTATCGGTGACAGAACTAGGGCAGCGTTACCCAATCCTTAATACAGCCGATTTAAGCCATGCTTATTTTGACCCCTATGGCGGATGCCTGCGGGCGCGTGATGCATGTCAGGCTGTGCAGAATTCCTTTTTGGAGAATGGTGGAAAGTACCTTCAGGCGCATGCCATGCCCGGAAAAATTGAAGGGGGAAGGCTGGCCAGGCTGGAACTATCCAACGGGCAAACGCTGAAAGCAGATGTGTTCATCTTTGCGTGTGGCTCTTGGCTGGGGAAATTATTTCCCGAAGTATTAGGCACCACAATAACCTGCACAAAACAAGAGGTTTACCTCCTGAAAGGGCTGGCGAATATGATACTTTCCCTGTTTGGGTTGATGTTGATGGTCACGATTTTTATTATGGCATACCGGGCAATCAATTTAGGGGTTTTAAACTTGGTGTTGATAGACGGGGTATTTCATTCGACCCAACATCTGGAGATCGAACTGCTGATCATGAAGTACTGGAACGTGCACGAAAATTTATAGCACACCGTTTCCCGGGATTAAAATCGGCACCATTGGTGGAGAATCGTGTTTGCCCCTATGAAAACTCGCCAGATGGTAACTTTCTTTTCGATCATCATCCGGAAGCCTCCAACCTGTACTTTCTGGGGGGCGGATCAGGGCATGGTTTCAAACACGGGCCGGCTTTAGGCGAACTAATTACATCCTGCATTCAGGGATCTAAGGAAATTCCTCAGCAATTTCTACTATCCCGGTAACAGAAATGTTTCGGAGTTGATGATTACACTTTAGTACCGGAAATGTTTATTCCGGTTTCCATAAATAACCCATCTCGTCATTTCGCAAAATTAATAGTGCAGCAGCGGAAACGGTAAATGAAAATGGAAATGCTGAGCCTACCATGAGTGGTGCAATAGAGAGTAAAAAGATAATTGCGCCAATACACGCCAATTGTACACTGCTTCCATTCAGCAGCATGCCTACACCTATTGCCAACTGGCCTGTGGCAATCATGGGAATCAAAATATAATTGTTATAGCTAAACCATCCATTGATAAAATCCCGATACAGTGGAATAGCTAACTCAGCAAACCCCAGGTAGGCATCGGGTGTAACAAATCCAATGTACATGTTATAGCAACCTGCATATAAAAACATCAAGACAAAAAGCAACCTGCCTAACCGGGTGTTTTTCCAGGTAGAATAGAGTATAATAACGCTTACAATCTGCGATCCAATATAGGGAATCAGATAGTTTGCCAGGCCATTCATACCATACATAGTAAAACGGCACTAAGTAAACCAATGAAGAAATTATATTCCATGATTCTGGTTATTGTAAAATACTGATTTTTGTCGCCCGTTATGCTGTAGTTCGCTCAAACGCTACATCCTCTGATGCATGCCGGACACATGTTAATTTATTCCATGCTA
>CAZCRJ010000128.1:0-1706 GCA_964501015.1 uncultured Roseivirgaceae bacterium
CATCCGTTCCTTCTACGTCCTGTAGAAAATATCCATGTGTGGCAATGTGTACCAACGTTGGCCCTTTAATGGATTTTACATTTTTCTCCGTTGCCTGTTTTTCCATAAACTGCGTGATCTGGTATCCTGATGTTTTCAGCAATTTTGATACTCCGTCAATTTCACCTTTTGTTCCGGGCAAGGCTGATACTTCATTAGTTGCATAATCAGGGAAGCCCAAAAGGAAGGCAGTTTTCTTTGGGGTTGTTGACTTTCTTGCTTTCAGGGCAATCAGGTCTTTTGAATTACCAATCGTAACAAGGTCAACTTGCTTCACTACAAAATCGCCCCCTGGTTTTTTCAATGTATTGAGGTTGATTTGGTTGTATACACCATCTGGCGATATGTACAACACTTTCTTTCCGGCTACTTCTTGATCAATTTTAGTCCAGAACTGGGTATAGGAATGTTCATCGTCAATACGTTGCTGTATGGCATTCCGGTAATATTTCACATACCGTGTTTCGAGTTGGGCTCCGTTTTCAAGTCTAACCATCACAGGCAGTTCTGTTCCCTTTTTCAGAATCAACGCCACATACTGTGTTGCATCAGTAAAGTTCTGATCAAATCCACGAACGCGTACAATATCAACCACTGCTTCAATGTCGGAGAGCAATGAAAGAATTTGCTTATAACTTATTTTCTTTGTGGCGTACCCTGCCGAGAACTCTGAAGACCGCTCAGAGAGTGTACGCTCCATCGCATTAGCCTTTCGCTCCAGGTCGGCAAGGTCAATTTTCTGCTCTTTCAATTCCTCCTTCGAGTAGGCATACAACCTCGCCAATTGCTCTTTCTGATCAAGCCATTGCAGGTAATCCTGCTTTAGTTTTTGATCACTGCTTTTTAGGATGCTCTCTTTTACTTTATTCGTTGAATTCAGCAATAATGCCTTTGTGGCAATCTGGTAATCGAAGAAATCCTGCGCGACATACCTCATCTCCACATTGGCATCAATAGCAAAATTGAAAAATCGCTGGAACCGCGGGGCGGTGATATCCCAGTATTTTGTTTTCTCTGCCTCACTCATGGGCGGAAAATACTGGTTAATGAAGTCAATGGTTTTGTCCATTGCCTCGCGGTACATCATGTACGCATTTTCCATGCGTTTCGTCTTCCAATACAGTATAGCAATATCTTCCTGCGTACGCACAAAGTCTGGATGGCTTTTGCCCAGTGTAGTTTCCCGAATATTAAGGGCTTTATTCAATAAGGTTTCTGCTTCCGCATACCTTCCCTGCATACGGTAAAAGTTGCCTAGGTCTGCAGTAACTTTAGCAAACGAAGGATGCTGTTCAGTATACTTCTTTTTGTACGTATCAGCGGATTTTAAAAAGTATTCTTCAACTTTTTCGGCCTTACCCATTTGGATATACAGCAACCCTAATTGATTGAGGAGATTGGCGTATTCCGGATTATTTTTCTGGCCAACCAGGAGCCTGTTTTCATAAACATATTTTATATCGAGATACGTTTTTTCAGCTTCTGCATACCGTCCTGATACCTGGTAAATATGAGCCAGGTTAGTTAAGAACTGTCTGTTCTCGAATGACTTCTTACCCTTAAGTGATTTTTTTAATGCCTCTTCTGCCAGTCGGCTTGCCTCTTGCATAACGGTATTGGCTTCCTCATACCGGCCAATGGTTTGCAGTAACATAGCTTTGTTGTTT
>CAZCRJ010000128.1:1716-7284 GCA_964501015.1 uncultured Roseivirgaceae bacterium
AGCACTACTGCATATTGCATGCTTTCTTTACCAAACGCCTTTTCACTGCGCATCAGGGCCATTTCAAATTCTTTTTCCGCTTCGTTATACCGGCCAGTTTGCTGGTAAAGTTTTGCCCTGCTGTTTTGATTGGCCATGTAGGCAATGCTGCCTGTACCCCGCATTTTTTCTGCAGTCGCCAACGACCAGTCTATATACTCTTCTGCCTGTTGGTATTTGGATTGTGATAATGAAACCAGTGCCATGGTTGACTTGCACTTTAGGTAGATTAATTCATTGGTCAGCCCATTTGTTTCCATGTAATTTTTAGCGGTCTCAAATGCGCCTTCTGCCAATTTAAACCACCGCACTTTATTATACAGATTTAAGGCATACTCTAACGTATCGCGTGCGATTTCTGTTTTTGTCCGGGTATTTTTTGCCTTTAATGAATACAGGTTCTGATTTGCCGATTCCTGATCAACATCAAGAATACCAGAATTGTCACTAACGGAAATGACGAGTTGAAAATCAACGGAATCAAGTCTGGCTTTTTCCTGTGCCCCTTTTTCGCCCGCTTCGGCCTTAGCTGCAGTCTGGGCTTTGCCCGCTTGATCTTTAAGGGTTTTGCCCAATTTGTTAAGTACTTGTTGGGCAGTAGCGGTAATGCCCAGAAAAAGAAGAAGAAATAAAAGAATACTACGCATAATGAATAAATCGACAGGTGGAAGTCGTTATAAGTTCTGGTTTATTGTTGAGCCAGGCACATAACATGCCTGTATTTAACGATCTTGCGCGAATTAAGGTACGCATTGCCTTTTCACCTCTAAATTACTTGGTTTACCTAATTTATCTATCCATTATTCATGAAATTGATCCGTCCACAGGCCGAAGGCATTGTTCAGGTGCTTAAAGAAGTGCTTATCAACAACCGGTATGCCGATAAAGCCCTCGAACTATTTTTCAAAAAAAACAAGCATCTGCGTTCGGAGGACCGCGCGTTTATCGCAGAAACAAGTTACGATATCATTCGCTACTTCCGGTTATTACAATATATCAGCACCAGTGATAGCTTATGGAAATTACTGGGCACGTGGGCCATTATCCACGAATACGATCTTAACGACTGGAAAGAATTTGCTGGAATTAAGAAGGATGTAATATATAAACAGCATGAAGCTGCGGCCCAGCAGCGAAAAATCCGTGAGTCCATTCCCGACTGGTTAGACGATATTGGAAATCGAGAACTGGGTGAACGCTGGGAGCATGTCCTAAAAGCGTTAAACGCTGCCCCTCAAACAACCTTGCGTACCAATACACTCAAGACCACTCGGGAACATCTGCAACAACGACTTACAGAAGAAGGTATTGCCACTACTCCACTTTCCGATTATCAGGAAGTTTTGATGCTTACGGGTGAAAAGAATATTTTCCAAACCATTGCTTTTCAGGATGGCCTGTTCGAACTGCAGGATGCCGGTTCACAATGCATCGCACCGTTTCTGTTGCCCGAACCAGGCTTGAGAATTATTGATGCGTGTGCCGGAACTGGTGGAAAATCTCTTCACCTTGCAGCGCTCATGCAGAATAAAGGAAGGCTGATTGCATTGGATGTTGCTGCCTGGAAATTAGAAGAATTGAAACAACGGGCGCGAAGGGCCGCAGTTCATAATTTTGAAACCAGGTTGATTGAAAACACAAAATCCATCAAGCGTTTTAACGGCACTGCAGATCGCCTCCTATTGGATGTACCCTGCTCCGGCTTAGGTGTATTGAAGCGAAATCCTGATGCCAAATGGAAACTCAGACCGGAATATCTCACCACACTAATTCATACCCAGCAAAATATTCTGGACAGCTACTCCTCCATGGTTAAGGTGGGTGGCCTCCTGGTCTATTCAACCTGCAGCATACTTCCCTCAGAGAATGAAAATCAGGTAAGTACTTTTTTAGAAAAACACAAAGGCAAGTTTGAACTGGTTGAGGAAAAAACTATTCATCCCTCCGAAAGTGTAGATGGTTTTTACATGGCCCGTTTAAAGCGTTTAGCCTAAGTTCATTATCTTGCCGGCTTTCATAAATTCTCGAAGTGACGGTGTTTTCTAAACTCTATACATTCTGGGTACTACTGGTGTTCAGTGTATTCATGATCCTGTTATTACCCGGCATCCTGATTCCCTTTTTATTGGGCAAACGTTTTACCTGGATTGGATATTCCTTCCTCACTATATGGTCGTGGATTTTTAGCAAACTAACATTTATCCGGTATGAATTTCACGGTCGCGAAAATTTCAAAAAAGGAAAAGCGTACATCTATGTAAGCAACCATACTTCCTTTCTGGATATTCCCGGACTGCGGTTGCTCATCCCCGGAGAATTCCGGCCCATTGCCAAAAAGGAATTGTTAAAAATTCCAGTGTTTGGCATCATTGTAAAAGCAGCCACCGTTGTGGTTGACCGCAGCAGTCATGAGAGCAGGAAGAAGAGTGTGGAATACGCAAGGGAAATAGTTCAACAAGGATTGTCGATGCTGATTTTTGCTGAGGGTACTCAGAATCGTTCAACAGAAACACTTCAGCCCTTTAAAGATGGTGCGTTTCGGATCGCCATTGATACACAAACACCCATTCTGCCAATGGTGGTAATTGGTGCAGGAAAATGTTTACCCCCAGGGAAACTCAAGGCAGCACCCGGAAAAATAAACGTAATTGCTGCACCGGAAATTCCAGTTGAAGGACTAACCGTTAAAGATACCGCTGCGCTAAAGCAACAAACGTTTGAGATCATGAAGGCGCTGATTGAAGATAATCTTCCGAACAGAAAGTAAGGTACATACTTCTTTACCTGCACAGCATCCCATCCTTATTTCACATTGACCATCCTGAGAGGTGAAGTATTATTTATACAGCGGTACAAAAACCAATTTCTTGGTTTCGAAGTATTCTTCCTTAAAATAATCGGAGAGATTATAAAGGGCATAGGGCTTTTTCAATTCCAACAGTTCTTCCTCCAGGTCGCCCCCTTTCAGGTACAGTATTCCGTTATCCAATTCATGCACTGACTTCTTTTTTGCTTTGCGGTGTACCCATCCATAGAATTCCTTTAACCGGGTTACTGCACGACTAACAATAAAGTCATATTCTTCGTTAAGCTGCTCAGCGCGGATTTGTTCAGCTGTTACATTTTTTAATCCCAGGCTTTCTGTCACGGCCTTTACTACAGTGATTTTCTTACCAATGGAATCCACCAGGTGAAAATTAGTATCCGGAAAAAGTATGGCCAATGGTATACCCGGAAAGCCTCCACCTGTTCCTACATCAAGCACATCGGCACCGGGCTTAAAGGCCATCACCTTTGCTATTCCGAGTGAATGCAATACATGATTGATATAGAGGTTATCAATATCCCTTCGCGAAATGACATTTATTTTTTCATTCCAGTCAGCGTATAGGGAATAAAGTTCACTGAACTGCTTTTGTTGCCGCTTTGTAAGGCCTGGGAAATAGTCGAATATCAGAGATGCGTTTTGCACAGAATGAGAGGCGGATTCGATCAGATGTGATCGCGTTTATTTTTTACCATTTCAAACATGAGTTCACGGGCGCGATGCAACTGAGCTTTTACCGTGCCTAAAGGTGCTTCCAGTTCCTGCGCAATTTCTTCGTAGGATAATTCATTAAAGTAACGCAACCGAACAAGTTTCTGATACTTGGGAGGGAGCTTATCCACAAATACTTGTACAAGTTCTTCTTTCTGAGCCTTGATTGCTTCTTCCTGGGGATTTAGATTTTCGTCTTCCACATCAATGGAAACTCCCTCTCCGTTATCATCGGTAAAGGAATTGCTAAGACTCAGGGTATTCAGCTTCTTTTTACGGATGTAATCAATGGTGTTGTTGGTGGCTATCCGGAACAACCAGGTGGAAAAGGTGAAATCCTTTTTGAATTTATGTAAACTCTTAAATGCTTTGGCAAACGATTCGATGGTGAGGTCTTCAGCATCATCCACATTGCGTACCATTTTCAGGATCATGTGGTACACCGGACGCTTATACCGCTGCATAAGCTTGGCGAAAGCCTGATCATCGTTTTCATTCACGGCTTCATCGATCAACCGGAAATCTTCGAGTGCTTTAGATGAAAAACGGCCTTCTAGCTCTTCCATTTTACTTTTTTTGTCGCAATTGCCACCGGACCCGTTGAAAGATAGTAAATCACAAAAAGAAAATCTAAAACGGGAACACTCCAAACCTCAAATTTCTGACCAACACGTTTTGAAAGCAGATAAGTGGTAGCCGTCATCAATCCGGTTCTAAGTACTAAAGCAGAAACAACCCAAATCAGTTCAATGGATGAAATCCCTAACGTTAATCCACATATCCAGGTTGCCAGATAGGAAAATATAAATAGCCCCAGTAATAGCCGATCGCTGGCTTTATATCTTTTGCCTACAGATAGATGGCGAACCTTTTGGTTTAAGAACTCACGCCATTTTGATTTTGCTTTTGAAGAGGTTATTGCCTCCGATTCTGCACACACAACTGTATTGGAGGTGGTGGCATGCCTGTTAACATACAAATCATCATCACCACCGGTTACCGGAAGCAGGTCATTAAATCCCTTAACAGAAAGAAAATAAGATTTACGGTACGCAAGATTTCGGCCAACACCCATATACGGCTTACCCAATAAAGCGAAAGACCAGTATTGTATGGCAGTAAATAATGTCTCAAAACGAATAAAGAGATTCAGAAATCCACTTTCCTTACTATAGGGTGAATACCCGAGTACAAACTGCTTATCCTGCTCAAACGATGCACTCATGGTGCGGATCCAGTTTGCAGTTGCAGGTCTGCAGTCAGCATCTGTGAGCAATACAATATCGTGTTGTGCAGCCCGAATTGCCAGGGTTATGCCATACTTTTTGGCATCGGCATGAACGGGAAGAAAATCAACATTCACCATCCGAAGGCGTGAGTCACGTTTTGTTTCTTTCAATAGAAAATCATAAGTGCCATCGTTCGAGCGGTCGTTCACTACAATGACTTCAAAATTCGGATGATCCTGCTGCAATACCATGGGAAGCAATTCGCGTAGGTTTTCTTCTTCATCATGCGCGCAGATAATTACTGAAACCGGTAAAGGTGATTCAGCTGTACACCGGCTCCTGTATTTAGCAAGTGCAACCAAAAACAGGCTAAAGTATACGACCTGGATACTTACCACCACTAAAAACAAAATAAACAACAGCGACAATGCCCGGGAGATTAGAATTTTTGTGATGCAAATATAAAGGGTACTCTTCCGGATGAAAGCATTTTAAATCTAATACCTGAAATTCCAGATAGAGGAATTATCCACTGGGAAGGGTATTTTTGCACCGCCCGTAAGGGACTATATCCATGAACTTCTCGTTAACAGCAAAAGATCCTCAATCCTCCGCCAGGGCAGGCGTACTCCAAACTGATCATGGAGAAATCCAAACGCCTATTTTTATGCCGGTAGGAACAGCAGGATCGGTTAAAGCCGTGCATCAGCGCGAACTAGAAGTAGATATTCAGGCACAAAACATCCAGGTAAACACCTACCA
>CAZCRJ010000129.1:0-7278 GCA_964501015.1 uncultured Roseivirgaceae bacterium
GTCCGGCTGAATATGAACCCCCTAACCCACCCAACGGGCTAACCGTAGATCGAAGCGCAATGGACATTGATCATCTTGGTAATATTTATGCTGCTGGTACATACTGGCAGGATTTTAAAGCGGAAGGCATCACCCTGGCTCCTGTGTTTAGTAATCCTTTCGCTACCCATCTGTTTTTGCTAAAGCTGAATGCCAACGGGCATGTGGACTGGGCCGTATCTCCCCCCACCACTTCGGAAAGCAACACGATAGATGCTCTTGTAACACGCCATAATAGGGTTTACTTCTCCGGGCTTGGTTTTCCACACTTTTACTTTTCTGTTTACAGCACTTCAGGAGAAACATTGGAGCACCCCATGACCATTCCCCTGTCGGGAGATTGGACCACGGGACTGGGAGTTGACACACAAGAAGAAGTGTATCTGGGTGGACGTATCAATAATCCGACAACCTATCTTGAGGGATTCGTACTCCGTTACGGGTTTACAGACATTCAATTACCTGGCAATGCCGATGCAATTTCAGCACCTAATGCACTATGCATCAACGCTACTGATTTCGTAGTGAGTACTGAAGCCATCCCTTATGCGGAGTGGTATGAGTGGGAGATCAGTACGAACAACCAAGTGGTATTCCTAACCAGCGAGAATCATGAATTGGTAATCACTATTCCGGATATGAACCCAGGTAATGAGATTGAAATTCGTGTGAGAGGCATGAATTCATACGGTACTGGCACCTTCTCCCCTGTTTCAATCATACAGGTTCAACAGCCGCTTCCGGTGCCGGTAGTATCATCAACCTGCAAAGAAATCTTTCTGCTTGAAGGCGACCCCCCGGTGAAATGGTTCCGTGATAATACCGTGCTATCGAGCTACGAAAATCAATCCTGGATACTTCCTGAAATTTCAGGAGAATACTTTGTCACCGTAACGAATGTGTGTGGCAGCGTTAGTAGTAACGTTATCACCTTTGCGTCACCCACACCGGATTCCTTCTTCATCCCCAATATTATTACTCCCAACGGTGACGAATCCAACGAATTCTTTGTAGTGGATGATCGCCTGGAATCTCCACGGTTACACATTATCAACCGGTGGGGAATGACCTTGTATACTACAGAAGCCTATGCCAATAACTGGAAGGGTGACAACCTACCGCCCGGTGTTTATTACTATTCGCTGATCAGCCCCTGTTTATCAACGCCTATCAATGGAACACTTACCATCATACGATAGTGAAAAAAAATAACTGATGGTCAGGAAGTGAAAATGATTAATCAATACCTCATTCGTTCACTTCACCAATCGCTTGTGATGATACACATACGATAACGCTCCCAAAATATACGGCACCAGCATGATCAGCATGGGAAGTTGAAAACCTCCGGTCATTAAACCCGAATAAACCGCTCCGGTTAAATCGAAAAACAAACCGGCATAGGCCCACTCTTTGATTCGCGGAAAACCCGGAACCAACAAGGCAATAATGCCCAGAAGTTTGGCCACACCGATAAAGGGCAACATGTATAAAGGATAGCCTAACATTTTAAAAGCCTCCACCCATTCAGGTGTGGATAAAATGTTAGGTATGGTGGAGGTGAGCATAAACGCACTAAACAATCCGGTAAAGATCCAGAAGAAAAGTGTGTTGCGTTTTGTGGGATTAGATGATGTCATATGGATTAAGAATTACGGTAATTCAGTGTTTGCAGGCAGCATATTAAGAAAGGAGTTCCGGTGGCGGACTGCCTGCCGGTTGGGAATGATCCTCCGGCAAGGGCACAAATTCATGATTGTCGTTGGGGGGTAAAATAATTCTTCCCTCCTTCCAGTCGGCTTTGGCCTGCTCTATTCGCTCCTTGCGCGAGGAAACAAAATTCCACCAGATAAAGCGTTCACCCAATGGCTCACCACCCAGTAACATGAGCGTGCTTGGCGATTTGGATACGATGATCGGATCAACACCTTTCGAAAAGACCAGGAGTTGTCCTGCTGAATAGGTTCTGCCGGCCACTTCAACACTTCCGCTGGCCACATACACACCCCGTTCAGCATGTTCTTGTGGTAGTCCGAATCGTGCATCTGTTTCCAATAGCACATGAAGATAAAACAGCGGAGAATGAGTCTTTACAGCATTTTTTAGTCCGTAGGCATTCCCGGCAATCAACCGCATCCAGACACCCTTATCGGTGACGATGGGCAGTAGTTCGGGTTTATAATTATCAAATGACGGCATGGCTTCCTCATCTTTTTCAGGTAGCGCTACCCAGGTTTGAATCAGTTCCAGTTTTCCGCTGGCCAGAATAGCAGGATCTTCGAATCGTTCAGAATGGGCAATGCCGCGACCGGCCGTCATCCAGTTAACTTCCCCGGGCCGGATTATTTGCTCCACACCCAGACTATCGCGGTGCGTTACCTGTCCCCCGAATAAATAACTCACCGTAGAAAGCCCGATGTGGGGATGGGGCAATACATCGATTGAGGGAGATGCATCGGTTGATACCGATACCGGACCGGCATGATCCATAAAGATAAACGGACCCACCATTCTTCGTTGCCGGAACGGAAGGATCCTACGTACCTCCATTCCGGGTGCGAGTGTGGCCTGTCGTGCTTCAATGACAATATCCAGCATAGCTACCGTGGATTAAATATGTGCGAATGATTTTCCATTGCCGGCAGTTATGCATTCAGCATGTTCAATGCTTCATATACCAGGATAGCTGGCCAAACAAACGCCTTTAACACACCCAGTGCGCCCATCCAAAAGGATGTTGCTTTTGAAACAAAATAAATCATGGCACCAATCAGGCCTAAGCCATAAACAGCATTGGTTGAACCGTATTGAATTTCTTTTTTCATGGAATATGTAATTGGTTTCACCCAAAACAACCAACCGTCATATCGATCCCGATTTATCGGAAGAGATATCTCCTTTTATCTTGCCTTAAATGGAGATTTCTCGCCTGTATCAAAATCGAAATGACAATTTACCTTTTGTTTTGCGTGACACCTCTAAGGTAAGAAATTGTAAGAAAAATAATTTATTCTGTTGAACAAGAATCCTGTATTGGTTTTCTCCTGATCGGGAATCTTATAATGCGTAGGCCAGGTGAATTCCTTTTGGCAAAAGCGATACCTGCAAACGGCTTCCGGATGTCTTGTGCAGCACGGGTATAAAATACCCAATTGTACTGCCTACCAATGCACCTGCCAACACATCCGTTGGAAAATGTTTGCCGGCTTCAACCCGTAGGTAGGCCGTAGTACCTGCCATGGCCATTGCGGAGCACCATACTACTGTACTCCAGGTTCCTTTCCCGTATGTATCCGTAAAGACTTTAGACGCAAACACCAGTAAAGAAAAGGACATAGACGTGTGGCCCGAAAAAAATGAAGTACTGGCACCATTTTTTGTTCCTTGAAATGCGTACCGCTCAGCCGGTGTAAACGATGTATTATACAAGTAAGGACGTATTCGTCCGGTTAGTGCTTTGGTAACATCGGTTGCACCTTGCGTAAAAAAATACACCTCTCCCATCATAACCCCAAACGTGAGTGCATTTCTCCATTTGCCGGAAACCAGTTGTGGCACAACTACACCCATGGCGATTATGGGCGATGCATGCAGCAGGTAGTTGCTCCATTCATTGGCAGTAGTATTCCATTGTTCGGTGGCGATGCGATCAAATGAATTGATCATGCCCGGATTGAGGGGAGCAATTTCGGATTCCGTCAGGTTATAATCCCGCTCCTTTCGCAATGCATTTCCGCTTACCTGAAATGCCACTGAAAGTGGTGCCAGTATCCAGTCGCGCTTTTTTAATGTAAATGGAAATTCCTGCTGGGCAAACAGTTTTCCGGTACCTATCAGTATCACCATTACCAGGAATATAGTGGCATAATTTTTCCGGATATCCTGAAGGATTATCATGCTATCATTTTTGCAATCAATTGTTGATTAAGCGCGTTCTCCTTCACACAAAGCTACTGACTTATTTTTATTCAGAATATAAACTCAGGATTTACTATCCTCATTAAAAAATCATGCTTCTCCAGACAAACGAATTTTTATCCAGTGTCTATTACGGGGATCTGGCAACCTTAATTAATAGTACATTTGTCAGCATGAGCCTGGCTGATAGCCGTTCATAGTAAAACGAATCAACATGATGAAAGAAGCCTATATCATTGAAGGGGTACGTACACCCATCGCGAAGTTCAGGGGCGGATTATCCGAAATCCGTGCCGATGACCTTGCTGCCCTTACCATTAAAGCACTGATGAATAAACTTCCGGAACTGGATCCTGCTGTGCTCGATGATGTTATCCTGGGATGCCACAACCAGGCCGGTGAAGATAACCGCAACGTAGCACGCATGGCCTCCCTTCTGGCAGGCTTGCCGGTAACGGTTCCTGGTGAAACTATTAACCGTTTATGCTCTTCTGGAATGTCGGCTGTTATTCATGCGAACCGCGCCATCAAATCGGGCGATGGCGATGTGTATATTGCCGGGGGCATGGAGCACATGACCCGCAGCCCCTATGTACTATCGAAAACCTCAATGCCCTTTGGTAGCGATGCCAAACTCTATGATAGTAGTTTCGGGTGGCGCTTTGTTAATCCCATGATGAAGAAGTTGTATGGAACGGAAGCCATGGGCGAAACAGCCGAGAACCTCGTTGACCTGCACCATATCTCCCGTCACGATCAGGATGTATTTGCTATGAACAGTCAACTGAAAGCAGCACGGGCAAGAAGCAGTAAACGTTTTGCACTAGAGACTTTCACCGTGGAAATTCCTCAACGAAAAGGTTCTCCCCTCCTGTTCACCGAAGATGAATTCATTAAGCCGGAAACAACACTAGAAGCGCTTTCAGGACTGAAACCAGCCTTCCGTGAAAACGGAACTGTAACGGCAGGGAATGCATCAGGATTAAATGATGGCGCCTGTGCACTACTGATAGCCTCGCATGATGCCGTGAAAAAATATTCCCTGAAACCGTTGGCACGCATTGTCAGCTCACAGGTAGTGGGAGTTGAGCCGCGCATTATGGGCATCGGACCGGTGGAAGCTTCTAACAAAGCATTAGCCAAAGCCGGGTTGACCATGAAGGATATGGATGTGATTGAATTGAATGAAGCCTTTGCGGCACAAAGTCTTGCTTGTATCCGTTCGTGGGGATTGGCGGATGATGATGCGCGTATCAATCCCAATGGTGGCGCCATTGCCCTTGGTCATCCATTGGGAATGTCTGGTGCACGGTTACTTCACACGGCTGCGATTGAACTTCAGCAACGTAATGGAAAATATGCCTTGTGTACAATGTGTGTCGGACTCGGTCAAGGGTATGCCACTATCCTTGAACGTGTAGGGTGATTGTAGGGAAATCGCTTTCTAAAAGAATGATACATGTTATTCCAATACAGGAACATCCGAGGAATCAACGAATACTATTCCCTTGTGTTTCATTTCCTCAATGGCGCGTTCAACATCACCTTTAATCAGGTTAACACCCCGGACGGCATCGTGGATGACGAAAACAGTAAACCCTTTTTTGAGTGCATCTAATGCTGAGGCAAGTACACAATAATCAGTAGCCAGACCACATACATATAGATCTTTTACCCCGCAATTTTTAAGATACGTTTCAAGATTTTCATTGGTAGCTTCGAAGGCAGAATATCCATCATCTTCACCGGAAGTCCCTTTCATTACCATGAGGTGAACCTTTTCATCATCCAGTTGCGGATGAAAGGCAGCACCAAATGTATTTTGTACACAATGCACAGGCCACTTCATAAAATGTTTGCTGCCTTCCGGATGCCAGTCTTTAGTCGCAATAATCAGACTGAAGCGATCCATCAGATTGTTAATAACGGGAACTACCTTTTCTCCTTCCGGAACAGCAAGCGAACCGCCTGCACAGAAATCATTTTGTACATCCACTACAAGTAATGCTTTCATGATTGTTTGGATCGTGTACTAACCTTTATGTTTTTTTGAAAGTTCATCCCGCATGCGAATAAGATTCTCACTGATGCCTATTTTATAAATGTGCGGATATTCAAACCGCTTATGTTCCGGAGGCAACTGACCAAATCGTGCCTGCACAAAGTCATTGATTTCATAGGGTGTTTGTGTGGGGATGATCATCTTTCCATTCTCCATCACACAATTCAACAAGGACTCTTTTTTAAACTTCTGCACATCCAATTGTTTCCCCGGTTGATGGGGATGCACCATTTGGTTGATTTCGCTTTCGTTTTGCAGCATAACCGCATCGGCAAAGAAGGTTTTATCATCATTCAGAAACCGGAACACCTTTTTTACTCCCGGTAAGGTAGTTTTTTCTATCGTGTCCGAAACTTTAATCCGGGGCTGTTGATCAAACATGGAAAGTTTATACACACCGTCCAGTGCAGCATCGTCTTTGCCCGTTACCAGGCTGGTGCCCACACCAAAGATATCAATGGGTGATCCCTGCTCCAGCAAACTTTTAATGATGTGTTCATCGAGTTGGTTTGACACAACGATCTTTACATAGGATAATCCGGCCATGTCGAGCATGGCGCGTGCCCGTCTGCTCAGATACGCCAGGTCACCGCTGTCGAGCCGGATGCCATTCAGGTGGTGACCGTCCTTTGCCATTTCCAGTGCCACCGTTATGGCATTAGGCATACCTGAACTCAACGTGTTGTAGGTATCCACGAGGAAAATACTGTTCTCTGGAAAAATTTTAGCAAATGCACGGAACGATGATAGTTCATCATCAAAACTTTCAATCCAGGAGTGCGCCATCGTACCCGAAGGTTCAAGTCCGTAAGTGAATGCGCTATAGACATTCGATGTAGCCTCTGCCCCACCAATGATGGCGGCACGGCTTGCATGAATGCCCCCAAGCCCCTGGGCTCTGCGCAAACCAAAATCGACAATGCTTCGCGCTCCGGCCGCATGTTTGAGGCGCCTTGCTTTGGTGGCAATCAAGGATTCAAAATTAAGGATGTTTAGCGCCAGCGTTTCCACCAGTTGTGCTTCCAGTATAGTACCTTCAATGCGCAAAACAGGTTCGTTGGGAAAAATTATTTCCCCCTCCTGTACGGAATACACCGATCCTGTGAAGTGAAACGTTTTAAGATAATTCAGAAAATTCTTATGAAAACCTTTTTGCCTGAGGTAATCGATGTCATCTTCTGCAAACGAAAGCCCCTGAAGCGTTTCCAGCAAATCCTGTAAACCGGCAAATACAACATCTCCTCCCTTATAGGGCAGTT
>CAZCRJ010000130.1:0-2893 GCA_964501015.1 uncultured Roseivirgaceae bacterium
TAATCCACATCTCTGAAGCTGCTGGCTCCATCCGTGAGTTTTTAAAGGATGTAAAAAAAGAAGAGTTCCTCGACAACTACATGGTTCAATTAGCCATATTAAAACTACTTGAAAACATCGGTGAAGCTACCAACCGGATTTCAAAAGATTTACGTGACGAAGTTTCTGCCATTGATTGGACAATTATGATCCAGTCGAGGAATTTCTATGTGCATCAATATTTTTCTTTGGACCTTGATATTATTTGGGAGACGGCCAGACATGATCTCCCTCCAGTAAAAGATCAAATTGATCTTTTGTTAGCCCAACGATTTTCTTACCCATGACTACGGATCGAAAATGCCTCGAATGCGGAGACAAAATTAAAGGCCGGGCGGATAAAAAATTCTGTTCTGATCAGTGCCGCATTGCATACAACAACAAATTGAACAGCGATGAAACCAATTATGTACGCAACGTGAATAACATTTTACGGAAAAACAGGCGCATCTTACTCACCCTGAACCCCACCGGAAAAATACGGGTGAACCGGGAAAAATTAAACGAAAAAGGATTTGATTTCGGATACTTCACCAGCCAGTATAAAACCAAGGAGGGTGCCGTTTATTATTTTTGTTATGAACAAGGGTACCTGGAGGTTGATAAAAATTATTTTCTGCTTGTGGTGAAGAAGGAATTTCAGTAAGCGTCTTTCTGTTTCATACAGTATCACAATCAGGGTATCGCAAGCTTTTCAACTACTTTCACACACAAACTGTTGCATTAATTTTCAATTATATCTTTAATCAATTCGTCACTGATTTGTTGGAATTCATGTTGGGAAGAGAAATAATGAATGCCCTCGAGTACTCCTTTCGACAAACTAGACTTGGCAAAGTAAATTGATTTGTTTTTTCGTAACGGCTCCAATTCGGGGCTGTAGTTTGCCACTACAATTCCCTTTGTTTTTCCTTTTAACATATCACTATCATTGCCGCTATTCCCAGCGGTAAGTATTCGTTCGAGCGGAATATTCCATTTATAGCTCAGGTAGCGAACAGCATTTCCCTTACCGGCTCGAAATGGAAGAAAATCGAGATAATGATTCTGTGTTAATAATACTTTAGCCCGTAATTTATTATCGTCAAGAAATTTATAAAGATTGGCCAGGCGATCTTCATCGAACGATTCATCTACATAGTAGCTGAGTTTAAAAGGCCATTGGGCAGCAGACTCTTGTAGTTGTATTCCTGGAAATTTGGTCAGGGCCTCCGCCAATTCATTTCTCTTCCACTGAGCATCTATATGTCGGTCCCATCCGTTGTCCTGAATGAGATTCTTTGTATAATAAATTTCTGTCCCAGCCGAACAGATCAGTATGTCTGCCGGTGGTAAATCATATTCCTCAAATGCCTTCAGTGTAATTTGTTTGTTTCGTCCACTTGCAACACCAAATACAACACTGTCTTTCCGCTCTTCTATCCATTGCTTCAATTCAGACAGACCGTCAGTCTGAGGTCCTTCAACTAGCGTTCCGTCAAGGTCGGAGATAATAAAAAATTGTGCTTTGGTTAGTTTCTTTCCATAAGCCATTTTCTGGGTCTTGATCTGAGGATTGGAATTCTTGCGTTTAAAAAGTTTTTGAATAGTATCTATATAGCTGTCTACATGTGCCGTCCATGAATACAACTCATTGGCACTCCGTATACCGTTAGCGGAATATTTTTCCCATGCTGCCTGGTCAGCAATAATCTCTTTCAACACTTCGGCAATTTTAGCCGGATCGTCCACATCTACCAACAACCCATTTTTACAATTTTTCAGTATTTCCTTCGGACCGCCATCCCATGAGGCAATTACTGGAAGTCCACATGTGGCCGCTTCTACAATGGTCAACCCGAAATTTTCTCCAGGCGTGGCGTTCACAAAGACACCTTTCTTACGGGCTGCTACACGGTAGATTTCAGGAACCTCCAGTTTAGGATCATTTTTCTTGGGAATAGCCATTTTCCCATATAAATCGAATTTATCCAACAGCAGCAATAAGTTGGTCAGCAGTTCCTGTTCATCGGAAGGCATTTGAGAAATATCCTTCCGCACACCTGCAAAGATTGCGAGGTTCGCCATAGCTTGTAACTCCCGGTCCTGACCATACGCCTCAACAATTGTTTCAAAGTTTTTACGCTTGTCGGCTCGGCCAATAGACAGAATTAATGGCTTAGCCGGAGCAAATAAAAACCTGTCAATTTCAGCGTTCACCCGGTAGAGTGCCTGTTCCTGTTCAATAGTCATATTAAATGCTGGCATATCTACCCGGTAAAAGGGATAGAATAACTCAGTATTTACACCGGGTGGAATTACCTTAAACCGTCCCGACTGCTTTGCGTTGTACAAACTGTATTGCGTGTCAATTTCGTGTTGCGTACTTACGATAATAACATCCGCTGTTTGTACGATTTTTTCTTCAACAGCAATGCGCTTATTGATGTTAAACTTTTCATTAATCTTATCAAGTGACCAGCCAGTGGCATGCAGAATATTTTGCTTGTTGCGCCCCAGAGAATGACCCGTTGCCAGAAACGGTATTCCATATACTTCGGCCAATTCATTCGCCACGTAGTTACCATCAGCATAGTGCCCGTGTACCACATCAGGAAAGTCATCTTCATGTTCGATAAAGCGTATGGTTTTATCGACAAACTCGTCAAGGTAATCCCATAACGATTCCTTACTTCTATACAAATGACCACCACAGGTTATTCGAACTATCCGTGCTTTATCATTTACGGTTTCAATTTCTTGTTCGTAAGATGCAGAAACTCGTTTATCCATTATCTTCCGAGTAAACAGATCAACTTTTCGTACTTGAGGATGCGTGGAAAGCATTTCTAAAAGTTCCAGAACATACTTAACT
>CAZCRJ010000130.1:2903-7260 GCA_964501015.1 uncultured Roseivirgaceae bacterium
GGATAAGACCGTGCAGACTATACAGTTGGATATAGTAACCGTTCATTGTTCACAGTTCAACTAAAATGCAAAGTTAAACAAATCAAACTAAGGTAGTTTTTAATCATCCATAATCTTAAAAAACATGTATACAGGCTCAGGATTCAGTGATTGGGAAATTGGAGACATAACCGTAATCATTCATAATGGCATTTATCATCTCTTTCATCTTATCATTCCGAATCATGATTATATAGCACATGCTATTTCGAAAGATGGCATTTCGTGGAATAGAGTTAACAATGCGTTGTTTGTTGGCAACCCTGGTGAATGGGATGATGATATGCTTTGGACTATGCACGTGTGTGAAGTAAATGAGAAATTTAAAATGTACTATACCGGTTTACAACGAAAAGACCGGGGTGTTATTTCCAGAATCGGAATTGCGGAATCGGACAATCTTATTGATTGGGTAAAGAATAATCATGCTGCTTTTCCAGTGGAGCCGGATGGCACCTATTATGAAACGATCGCTAACAACTCAAGAAACTGGCTGAGTTTTCGGGATCCTTTCCGATTTGAGCACAATGGGGAAATCTATTTATTGGTATGTGCACGGGCCCTCAGTGGCCCTGTAAGCAGAAGAGGATGTGTTGGTATTATTCACATCACTAATAATACAGTAAAGCAATTTCCTCCGTTGTTGTATCCCATGGCATACGATGATATAGAATGCCCTTGTGTAGTCGAGTTGAAAGGCAATTTCTATTTGATCGGATCCATCAGGGAAGATATCAAAGTACGGTATTGGTTTTCTCCTGAGTTTTTTGGAGAGTACCATTCCTTTCATGCTGATGTTCTATTGCCGCAAGGAAATTATGCTGCGCGTACCGTGAAGGACGGAAATCATTTGTTGATTTTTAATTTCTTCTATACCCACGGAAAAATTGATTCCTTGCGTGTACTTCCTCCACCTAAAGAATTGGATACCGATAAGGATGGCCGATTAATATTAATAAGCTATTATCGATGGAAAAAGCTTGTCAAGAGTACTATTCATCAAAAAGACATGGTTCCATTAACACACTTGCTATCCAATCCAACGGCTATATCCACAGTGCATCCTGATAAGTGGCTATGTGGTTCAAAAAGCGGCTACGAAATTTTCTGTTTTCAAAAGCCATCCGACAGTTTCATATGGGAAGGATTATTAACGGTAGAAGGAATGGGTAAATTAGGACTGGTATCGGATATAGATCAGGAAGGAAATGGGTATTTTATTTCATTCGATGTTGTGAATGGATTAGTGCAAATCCGTGCATGGGGACATAATCCATTAAATAGCCGTGAGAATTTCATTTTTAACAATATTCAATCCGGCCAGTTTACGGTCAATGAAAATAAATCATTTTATTTTAAGTTAATCCGATATGGGCATTATATTGAATTGTCTATTAATGATGTGGTAAAATTAACGCTTATGGACTACACGTATTCGGGTAACAATTTGGGTATTTACTGTGCTTCCTCTATTGTATCCTTGCAGCAATCAACAGTATTGGTGTTACCCGTTCCTGAAGAGGAATACGGCAGTCAGGAAGATGCACAAAAAATGTAAGGAATTGAGACATCATTAATTAGGTCTCACTAGTCATGTTTATGTCCAGATGAATCAAATAATAAACTAAAGCCGATGCGATTACCTTACCTAAACCAATACCTGTTAGCGGTTCTATTAATTTTTACTGCTTGTTCAAACCCTGAACAAACTTCTACAGATGAAATCAACCGGGAAAATCATCGTCCACGCATTCACTTTACCCCTCCCTCCGGCTGGATGAATGATCCGAACGGCATGGTGTATGCTAACGGTGAATACCACCTCTTCTACCAGCATTACCCCGACAGCACGGTGTGGGGTCCGATGCACTGGGGTCATGCCATCAGTAAAGACCTTATCCACTGGGAGCACCTCCCCATTGCGCTTTATCCTGACACACTCGGATTTATTTTCTCCGGTAGTGCAGTATTGGATAGTGATAATACATCAGGATTTCAATCGGGAATAAACAATCCTCTTGTGGCCATCTTTACTTACGATAAAAAAGGATATGAAACCCAGGGCATTGCACACTCCAACGACCATGGTAGAACCTGGACGAAGTATGACAATAACCCGGTGATAAAAAATCCGGGCGAACAGGATTACCGCGATCCGAAAGTTTTCTGGCACAAAGAATCCGAACACTGGATCATGTCACTAGCGGTGAAAAACAGGATAGAATTCTACCGATCAAAAAATCTGATTGATTGGGCGAAGACCGGTGAGTTCGGTCGCGACTATGGCAATCACGGTGGTGTATGGGAATGTCCGGATCTTTTTCCGCTTTCGGTAGAAGGTACAGACGAAACAAAGTGGGTATTGCTGGTGAGCATAAACCCAGGTTCGCCAAATGGTGGCTCAGGTACGCAATACTTCATTGGTCAGTTTGATGGTACTACTTTCACTTCCGATAATGAACCCACCACCGAGCTCTGGATTGATTATGGCAAAGACAACTATGCCGGAGTAACCTGGAGCAATGCACCCGACAACCGGATTCTCTTTTTAGGATGGATGAGTAACTGGCAATACGCCAACATAGTGCCTACGGAATCCTGGCGCAGCGCCATGACCTTGCCTCGCGATCTTTCCTTACGAGATACGCCATCCGGTATACGGTTGGTTTCAACACCCTCGCCCGAACTGGTAAGTCTGCGCGGACTAAAATCTACACTTGATTTTTCAAGTGATAAAAAACATTCCGGTTTGATTGAAGTTACTTTAGAAGTCGATCTTCAGGAAAGCACTGCGACTGATGTTGGAATAGAAGTCTACAATTCCAAAAATGAAAAAGTGCGTATCGGATATACAAAAACAACCAATCAATTCTATATCGATCGCACCCTCTCTGGAAAAACAAACTTCTCGGAAGATTTTGCCGGAGTGCAGTACGCTCCGCGATTGTCCGATAATTCCATTCTCTCGCTTCACCTATTCATTGATGTGGCCTCTGCCGAATTATTTGCCGATGATGGAAGTACATGCCTTACCTCGATTTTCTTTCCTAACGAAGACTTCACAGGCATCCGACTTTATCAGCAAGGTGGCGAAGTAAAACTTATAACCGGAGAACTGTATGAATTGAAACCAATTTGGTAGTATTGTTGAGCTAAATCAATATCCACTAAAGAATCGATCATGCACGAACCCCTCATTACCAACGATGCCGTAGTGCTGGGCATACTCATGGTTATTTTGGCCTTTGTTTTCAAAACAGCCAGCAGTGATGTGCCGTTCTGGAAAAAGTTTTACACCTACGTACCCTCATTGCTGCTGTGTTACTTTATACCTTCCATTTTAAATTCTACCGGCATCATCTCCGGTGAACAATCAGGTTTATACAAAATTGCATCCCGCTATTTATTACCAGCCAGTTTAATACTTCTCACGCTCAGTATCGATTTAAAAGCGATCATGCGCCTGGGCCCCAAAGCAGTAATCATGTTCATGGCTGGCACACTGGGGGTTATCATTGGCGGTCCGTTGGCTATACTGATTGTATCCACGTTTGATCCGGAATTGGTTGGTGGTGAAGGACCTGATGCCGTGTGGCGCGGCATGACTACCATTGCCGGCAGTTGGATTGGTGGAGGCGCTAACCAGGCCGCCATGCTGGAAGTTTTTGGGGCCAGTGCTGCCCTGTTTTCTATTATGGCCACTGTTGATGTCATAGTTGGTAATGTTTGGACTGCTGTATTATTATATGGTTCTGGCCGTGCTAAAAAAATTGATGCCCTGTTCAGGGCTGATTCATCGGCCATAGAAGATGTGAAAAAACGTATTGAAAGTTTTCAGCTCAGCGTGATGAAGATGCCAAAGCTGGCAGACACGATGCTGATCTTCGGAATTGGATTTGGGTTAACTGGTCTCTCCCACTTTTTATCCGATTACATCGTACCCTTCATTAAAAGTCTTCCAACAGAATGGGAACTCGACCGCTTTAGTCTGGATTCTGCTTTCTTCTGGATTGTCGTACTCGCAACTACCTTTGGTTTAATTCTCTCGTTCACAAAAGCGCGAAACCTGGAAGGTGTTGGTGCATCCCGTTTAGGAAGTGCCTTATTATATGTACTAGTGGCCACCATCGGTATGCAGATGGATTTGAAATCAATCTATTACAATGCTGAACTTTTCATGGTGGGTGGTATTTGGATCTTGATCCACATCAGTATTTTATTACTTACTGCAAAATTGATCAAAGCACCATTCTTCTTCACCGCAGTGGGAAGCATGGCCAATATTGGCGGAGCGGCTTCTGCGCCTATTGTGGCCTCC
>CAZCRJ010000131.1:0-251 GCA_964501015.1 uncultured Roseivirgaceae bacterium
AACTTTGGGTAATGTAAAGAGGTAAAGGAAATAAAAATTGCTAAAACCTGCGTCATTTTTAGGTCTGTTCCGTCTTTCAAAAGAAACAGATACTTATGAGAAAATACATTACAATTGCCCTTTGGGCGGCTTTTTTCAGCTTTAATGCCGCTACCGTTGTTGCCCAGGAAATGAAAGCTGACTGTAACCCGTCATCGTGTGGGCCCGGTGACACTAAAAAAGGTGAGGCTAAGGTGATAACCTCTATGCGT
>CAZCRJ010000131.1:261-7237 GCA_964501015.1 uncultured Roseivirgaceae bacterium
AATCTTCAGGCGGTAATCGACAAAATGGCTAAATCCGATAAAGGATTCAGTCAGGATGTAACCGGACTGCAGCTTGAAGCAGGTACGAATGATGATGAAAGCCTGCTCTTTATTTATCAAAGTGCCACACTTGTGAGAACGGAGCTGACCACTAAACTTCAAGCAGACCAACTTCTTCCAGTTATGAAGGAAATTTCAATGAAACCATCGGCCAACAAACAGCAACTGGTTGCTTCATTACAAAAGGAAATCAAAGCATTGAGTACCCAGGTCGATAAACTTTAAAATGAATACACTTCGGGTATGGGTAAGCCTGACGTTGGCGGTAAGTTTTATCGTATTGTCAATATCAGGCTTACTTTCGTTTTTCCTTCCATACAATAGAACCATGGCTACCGTTCACACGGTTTTCGGTTTTGTGTTTTTTCTATCGGTAACACCCCACATCTGGAATAATTTCCGAAATCTTAAGTCCTACGTGAGAGACCGCACCCATGAAAATTAGGAAGGCACCATTTGTTGTGTTGGCAGTTTGTTCCCTTCTACTTGCTTCAGCTTACTTTGAGTGGGGTCCGGTAAAAAAAATGATGGATTGGAAGGCAAGAAGAAATACATTAACAACAAGTGATGTCAATTACGCCAACTACGAAGTTATTGATCACTCGAACGGAAAGCAACCATTCCTTACAGTCGACTTTCTGAAAGGAAAACATTTTTGGAATCCGCAAGTAGCGATTTGGCTGGAAGACTCTACCGGCAATTACCTGGAAACGCTCTTAGTAACAACAAGTACGGCTAAGGGTCTATTTTATGCAGGACGTTCAGCTTCAAACTTCAAAGAGTCGGATGAAGTAAAAACAGTACGAAGTGAACCTACAAGGCGTGTTGATGCCTTGCCCTACTGGTCACATAAACGCGGCCATCAATATAGTGACGGATTTTTTTCTCCACCGCCCGGTGACCCGATACCAGACGCAATTACAAGTGCCACACCCAAAAACAATTTTGTATTTCGGGTAGACTCCGAATCAGTTTCCAGGCTAAATGCTTTTCGTATAATCATTGAGATCAATGTCGCGTTTGATGAAAATGAATATTATTCTGAATATGATTTCCCTGAAGACAGCTTATACCACGGGGGCACCGGGCTCCTCGGTCAGCCTTCCCTTATTTATGGAACTATGGTGAATAAGAAAGACCATGACCATTACTACGTTTTGTCGCTTCTTGGTCGTGGCCATCATTCGGGTGCAACCGGTGAGCTATTTGTCGATCTGAGTACACTAACCACCGCGAAGTTTGTTGCCGAGAGAATCGTGGTGGGCATCGATCCTGATTGGTATTCTCACTAATGGTAACGATCAGGTATTAAGTTTTCAATAATTCGACAAACGTCTTATTTGTGCTTGCCTCGCTTGAGATCGCTGCTGTTAAGTCGCTCAAAGGTGGTTCATGATTCTCAAACGCAATTTCAAAATAGACAGATCGTCCAATTTTATCAACAACGCCAATTTTTGCAACTATCTCCTGATAAGAATCATAACAAAGCAACGCCTCTTTCATTTTTTGAATGTCAGCATCGCGCAGGGGAACAATGCAGTCAATCAAAGATTCTTCCGAGAGTTTCAATCTTGGCCACCCGTCATCTTGAATGCTGGGTTTGTTGCTATCGGGCATCGTAAAAAATGCAAGTCGCTTCAAATAGGATTCTCCCTGGTCAATTAGTTCAAGATATGTTCTCTTAACAATCGCATACGTAACCAGGTGGTCGTGAAAACCACTGCCTCCATGAACGGGATAGGTTACTACAATTTCTGGTTTAATATGCCTGATGTACTTTGCAACAACACTTTCCAGTTCTCGTGGATCAAGCTCTTTTAAACCACTATCTGGGAAATCCAATACGGTCATTGAAGCCAACCCAAGTACTTGTTGCACTTTTAACATTTCCTTGTATCGCACTTCACCCATCTCTTCGATGGTAAGTTTCAATTTTAATCTTACGTTGGTGGCGCCACCCCGGGTGAGCGTTAGTAAATGAACCCCGTGACCATTTTCAACTTGCTGAGAAATCGCTCCAGCGGGCCCAAACGACTCATCGTCTGGATGAGGGAATATGTATAGAATTTTCATTGTTGCTTTTTAGTGAGTGAATATTTGATTTAAGAGTAGGTGCTGTGCAGCACTTTACATAGAGATAAGGCATTTGATCAACGCCTCATCTCCAGAAGTTTGTTAGAAGTGGCAAATCAACGCCTACTTATCGCAACAAGCTGAACCATCAGCTGGTTGGGCACAGCATGCCCCACCATTGTCAATTGTGGTTTCGCCTGGTGTGCAACAAACAGCGGCATTGTTCTTAGGTGCGCAACAGGGAGCTGCAGCCACCGCTTCCCTCTTCTCCAATTTTGATTTTTTGATTACGGGGATGTCTGAAATTATGGTTTCCATAGTCTTTGCTTTTTGTCTTTAAAGACGATGGAGAATTCCGAATGATGCAGTTCAGCAATTAAACTTTAGCAGGACCGCAAGTACTTTCACAATCAGGGCGGCCTTGCACCTGAAGTATATTACCATGACTGTCTGTTTTGATGTGACAGCAGTTGTAAAATAACTGTTTCAGTCGTTCCCGGCCTCGTTGCACACGCGAGCGCATGGAAGAGTAAGGCATATTGTATTTTTCCGCCAACTCCTTTTGACTGATACCGTTAATTTCCGAATCTTCAATAATGCCTTTGTATTCATCGGGCAACAAGTTGATCATAGTTGAAACACAACGATCCAAGCCTTTCGTTTCGTCAATGTTTTCATTGTCCAATAGCTTTTCAGATATGGATTCATTCAGTTCAACGCTTTTCTTTTTTGCGTTAACCCGATAATAATCAATCACAGCATTTTTAGTAACCGTAAACAACCAGTTCTGAATTTTATCTTTCTCTGATAATGAATCTCCATTCGCTGAAATCTTGGCAAAAACATTTTGCAAAATATCTTCAGCATCCTCTTTCGATCTGATCTTGCTCCGCACATAGGCAAGCAATGAACGGTGAAATTCGGTATAGATTCCGGCTACTTCCATAGGTATAAAAATTTTAAAGCACGTTGAGCAGTTCCCCGATGAAACATAAATAGAATTACAAGACCAAAGATAGCGAATATCAACACGTGGTAGAGGTTGATTGATGATAGCAATAAACCACCTGCCAATGTACCGATGGCCGCACCAATATCCCGCCAGGTTGCATTCTCAGCAACAGAAGCAAGGGGATGAAATTGTTGCCAGGAAACATAACCAGGTGTAATGGCTGTGTGAATACTATAAAAGCTAAATGTTATAATCGCTCCTATTTCAACAAAACCAAAGGCAAGTACCAACAATCCGGAAATCATTATCGCAAGCGATACATTGAAAATACTTTTGATTCCAAGCCGGTCGGCTAACCAACCGCCAACAGGCGAAAACAATACAAGGCAAACCCTGCGATAGCCAAGATATAGCGCAGCCAGCGAGGTTGCTGTTAGCAGTGAAATGCTCTCGTTATAGTAAAGAAAGAGAATGCCAAGAACTACTACGATTACTCCATCAATCAAAAATGCGGAAGCAAATGTTATGGCATTGATTAGTGAAGGAACTTGTAGAAATTTACTGCCAGTGATAGCAGGAGTTTTGTCATTGTACTTGGGAAGCTTCCACGAGAAATAAAGTGCAGGAAGTGACAAAGCAGATAACACCAGAAATGTATACATGATGCTAAAGTACTGAAGGAATAATGGTGTAAGAAATAACACAACCATGGGTCCGGCTTCCTGTATGCCTCTGGTTAGCCCTAATGCAAATCCTTGCTGCGATTGTTGAAGGGAATACCCTATGGTAGTTATTCGCAGGGCGGAGAAGGCCAGTCCCCATACTACACGAAGAAGCAGCCACAAAAATACGGTTGATGCAATAGTATATCCCGCTGTAGATAGTATTGCCAGCATTACTGCGAAAATGGTTATCATCCGCAATCCATATTTGGCCAGCAACTTTACGATCCATGTATTGGATAAGATCCGAACAAAACGATTGATGGATAATAATATACCAATCCATACTACCGGTATGCCAACGGCAGCATGATTGACAGGAAGAAAGGGATATAAAAACGCATCGCCAAAACTTGCAAAGGCAAGCGATAGCGATGCGAAAAGAGGTGTTTTTAGTTTGTGATTTCTTTCTTCCATTACAGGCAACACGATGCGCTTGACTTTTCTTTTGATTTCGCCTCAACACCACAACAGACGGAGCCTCCTGCATCTACACTGCATACTCCTGTTTCGGGTAGATCCAGTTCTACATTTCTGGCCGCTTCCATATCGCCATCAATGGCCGCAACAATAGACCGCACTTGTTCATAGCCCGTTGCCATTAAGAAGGTGGGTGCACGGCCGTAACTCTTGGAACCAACGATATAAAAATCTTTATCAGGATGCTGAAGTTCTTTTTCCCCATGTGGCCTTACCGTACCACAGCTATGAATATTAGGGTCAATCAATTCAGCAATTTCAGCTACACTTTCTAATGAAGGATCAATACTCAATCTTACTTCACGGAGAAATGAAAAATCAGGACGTGATCCGGTGTTACTGATAATTTCATCGATCCACGGCAAGGCGTACTTGTTTCCGTCTTGTTCTCCAATTATAGTAAGCTTGTTGTCTTTATTAATAATTTGCTGAATCTGAAAAGGTGTATAGACGTTTATGCGATCATTATTAACAAGTTTCTCAATCTTTATTCCCAAAGCACCACGCGCTTCAAGCGCATCATCTTCCTGCCCGCCATACACATCGGATACTTTCTTTTTACGGAGGACCCAATGAATCTCGGTGGAGGGATACTTTTCTTTTAATTTGTCGAGTTCAAGTATGGCATTGATCGAGGAATGACCACTGCCCACTACCAACACACTTTTATTTTTGTAACGTTTGGTGTGCGTGTTGAGGATGTCGGGTATACCATAGAATATCTTATCTGAATTTTCCAACTCACCAACCGCATATACACCACCAGAGCCAATCGGGTTTGGATTGCTCCAGGTGCCGGAAGCATCTATGATGGCTTTCGCCTCGAATTGCTGAATGTTTTCTCCTTGAAGAACCTGAATTACGTAAGGCAACGCATCACGCCCCCACGTTTTCATCTTGTCTATGCTTTTCCTGCCGATGGAAAGTACCTTGCTGTTCAAATGAACGTGAGGTTTTACGGAGGGGAGTTCAGCAAGCGGCCTGAAGTATTGCTCATACAAATCGGCTCCGGTTGGAAGCTCATCGTCAGCGGGACTTTTCCAATCGGTTCTCTCAAGTAATTGCCGGGCAGCTTTATCAATATTGTACCGCCAGGGCGAGAAGATACGAATATGCTTCCACAACAGGATATTCGAGGCGACCGTGCTACCCACCTCGAATAGTATAAAGAGCTGATTTCTTGCTTTCAGATGGGCAGCCGCAGCCAACCCCACTGGACCAGCGCCAATAATGGCTACCGGAAGAGAATTGTTAGAATTCATGAAAGGTTTGTATTTAGCGATAAAGACGATGGTCTTTTAAAATGATGCAGTTCCGCAGGAAAAACGGAAAGCCCTTCGATTGCAAGGCTAATCATGCAACATAACGACAGGTTTGCTATAGAACTCCTCTCAACAAGAAACGCCTTGGAACATGTGATAGTAGATTAAGGTGTTCTGCGTGGTGATTAAAATTTGGCTGAAGCAGTGATTTTCAGAACATACAAGATTTGAAGTTGAATCTTCTCACCTCAACTAAAGTTCAGAAGTACTTCATGGCTTTTTTATTTCTTCTTATTATCCTGCTGAAGTGATTTGAAAAACTTAGCCCAGTTGAACACATTCAGGAAGGGGTTCATTTGAGGGCCGTATTTATATTGCGCTGAGGATGCCCACTGGTCGAGGTAATAGCGTTGGTTCATCGGTCCGTCCATTGGTGTGGTTTTCATCATGAGGGCCAATAATTCCTGGTTCAGATTTTTCTGGTCGATACCGCTGTTATCCGTAGGAATATTCAAGGCTAGTATGGCTTCTTTAAATACCTCTTCTGTAGGGAAGGAAAGGACTTCAATTTCTTTTAGGTAGGTAACATCCTGGACAAGCTCTACCACTATGGTGAGGTACTCGCTTGGATGATTGGGTACAATATAATGCTGGCGAACGTAGCCAACCGAGCTAAATACGATACTGTCACCGGCCAAAACGGGCATGGAGAAAAACCCAAGGGAGTTGGTTGGTGTGCCCCGGCCGGCTTTAGGCACGTATACGTGAACACCTGGAACCTGGTACACATTACCCCGGTCATCTTCTGAAAGAATTACCCCGGAAAGCTGAATAATTCTTCGCTGGTTTTGTGAGAAGGACGGAAATGCAGCCATTCCGATCAATACGATTACCAGGAATCCAAATACTAGTCGCTTCTCCACCGATAATAAATTTATATCCATCATTGAATTCAAAAATAAGGATTCACGATTTAACAGCCTAATTTCAATACCTTTGAGATGATGAGTGGTTCGATACTATTGTAACATGCGACTGAAAAACTTCAATCTTACTTTAGGGGCGCAGATTTTTAAGGCTTGTGCCGATGAATCAAGGTTGCGCATTTTATACCTTATTTATAAAAACGGTGAAATGTGCATCAGCGACCTCGAAAATATTCTGGGCTTTACACAAGCCAAAACTTCACGCCACCTTATTTATCTGAAAAATTCAGGGATATTAACATATAGACGGTATAACCATTGGGTGTTTTACCAGGTTAAAGAAGAAGTTCAGGAAATTATTAAACAAATTGCTCAGTTTTTGAATAAAGACCCCCAATTGCAGCATGACCAGGAACTGTATGAAACACTTTTTACAAACCGCGAACTTGCCATAACTAAAGTGCAAATGGAAGGGTGGTTGAAATAATTGTACCTGGATCC
>CAZCRJ010000132.1:0-7129 GCA_964501015.1 uncultured Roseivirgaceae bacterium
GTAGAATTTCCGTAAATCATCAAGCCGGATTTTATTCCCGGTAATAGTATACGATTGAGATTCGGCCTGGCCCTGTTTAATATCTGATTTTTTAGACCGTGTATCATATTCACCTCCTTCATAAACAAAGGTGTTCTTTTCTTTATCTACCACCACGGTTTCGGTGCGGAAGTATATGACCTTAGACCGCGAGTTATACTGAAGTGAATCCGACTTCATGGTATAGTCCGGATTCACTACATCCACATTGGTTTTAAAGGATGCCATATTGGTATTTACCTGATAATACCCTTTCCGGCTGGTCAGTACATTTATGCTGTCCACAAGTCGCCCTCCATTAAAATAAAAAGCTTCGTTTTTCTCCCGGTTAAAGTCGAGGAAATTAGTGTAGAGTGTTGCAGTTGCCAATTTTCTGAAAACAACATTATTACGGAGCTTGGCCGTTCGGGTGTTGCCATCGTATTCGGCCCGTGAAGCGGTTATCGTTACAGAGTCACCATCAGTAATACGTACTTTGCCAAAAGCCTCAATGGAATTTCGGGATCGGAAAAAGAGTGCTGAGTCACAATAAATGGTGGTTCGGTTCTGAATGAAGATGACGTTACCAATAACCCGGTCATACCGCTCACCGTCCTTAACGCCACCCCTGAGTTGATCGGCTTGTTTTAGCGTTACCGTACTTTGAGCAACACCCGATAATGCTGCAAGAATCAAAACACTAAGAAAATGGTACCGCATGGCGTAAAATTAAGAAAAACTAAGAGCTCTTTACTCTGCTCCTGTGTGTAATGCTATCTTTGGCCGGTGTTACAGCAATTTCTGAACCATATCGTCACGTATTCGCTGTGTACAAAAAGTACCCGCATACTGCTTGCGGTAAGCGGGGGGCTGGACTCCATAGTAATGCTTCACTTATTTAAACAAGCAGGATTTACCTGCGGGGTTGCACATTATAATTTCCAATTGCGAGGGGAGCAATCAGACGGTGATGAGCAATTTGTGCGCGACCTGTGCAGCGAGTTGCAGATTCCATTCTATACAAAAAGGTTTGACACGGTTGCCTATTGCCAACAAGAGGGTATGTCTATTCAAATGGGGGCCCGAAAACTTCGGTATTCCTGGTTTCATGAATTGATGAATACTAAACAATATGCTGTAGTGGCAACCGCACATCACCTGAACGATTCGCTCGAAACCATCTTGTTGAATTGGACAAAAGGATCTTCACTTGACGGTCTCACCGGTATTCCGGTCAGAAACGGAAACGTTATCAGGCCCTTGTTATTTGCAACACGCGAAGCCCTGGAAAACTACGCAACTGAAAAAAGCCTGCATTGGCGAGAGGATTCCAGTAATGCCACAGCCGACTATCAGCGCAACCTTATTCGTCATCAAATTATTCCCGTATTAAAAGCGATCAATCCTTCATTAGAGAATACAGTGCAAAGAGGCATTAAACGAATGAAGGGAGAATCAGAACTACTGGGAATTTATTTAGCCGAGTGGAAAAGACAATTCCTTACCGAACGCAACCAATCATTACTATTGGATAAGGCAGGATTGGATAAACATGATAATGGTGCCATCCTTCTGTGGAAGATAATTCAACACCTGGGGTTTTCTTATGAAACATGTGTCAGTATAATAAACTCACTCGGGGGGCAATCCGGTAAGCGGTTCGCAGGAGCAGGGTATGAACTCAATATTGACAGAAGTCAGCTAATCGTATTTCCAGTACAGGAAGAAAGGGATGGAATTTTGATTCAAGCCGATCAAAACCTTGCTACGCTGGGAACATGGTCGATAACCTTAGCGCTTACAGAAGATCTTCAGTTCCATACCGGCAATCCCTATCATGCATTGTTGGATGCGGATACACTTTCATACCCACTCCAATGGAGATATTGGAAAGCCGGTGACACCTTTGTTCCATTAGGGATGAACCATCATAAAAAAGTAAGTGATCTGCTGATTGATGAAAAAGTTTCGGTGGCGGATAAAGCGCAGGTAACTGTTTTGGAATCAGCGGGCGAAATAATTTGGGTGGTGGGTCACCGGATTGATAACCGGTATAAGATTACTGCGAAAACCCGTCATAGTTTATCGATTAGGGTTATGCCACATTTTACCTAATATCCTTTTTCTTTGGTTGCGCTATTAATAAATTGCCAAGCCTTTTCAGGCAAACAAAAGAAACTCACAATGATCGTTACTCATTTAAACCGCATCGTATTATGAAAGTTACTGTAGTAGGTGCTGGTAATGTTGGCGCAACTTGCGCTGATGTACTGGCCTATCGCGAAATCGCAAATGAAATTGTTTTAATCGATATCAAGGAAGGAATTTCCGAAGGTAAAGCGCTCGATATCTGGCAAAAGGCCCCCATCGACTTGTATGATTCCCGCACTGTTGGATCAACCAATGACTATACTAAAACTGCAGGTTCGGATATTGTTGTGATCACCTCAGGATTGCCTCGTAAACCCGGCATGAGCCGCGATGACTTAATCGGAACCAATGCTGGTATTGTGAAATCGGTTACTGAAAATATTGTAAAGCATTCACCCGATGCCATTATCATTGTCGTGTCCAATCCGTTGGATGTGATGACCTATCAGGCCCACCTTACGTCCAAACTCCCGAGAACTAAAGTGTTTGGAATGGCCGGTATTTTGGATACAGCGCGTTACCGTGCATTCCTTGCCGAAGCACTGGATGTTTCACCAAAGGATATCCAGGCCCTGTTAATGGGTGGTCATGGTGACACGATGGTACCGCTTCCACGCTATACTACTGTTGCCGGTATTCCGGTAACTGAACTAATTGATAAGGATAAATTGGACGCCATTCTTGAGCGCACCAAAGTAGGTGGTGGTGAACTGGTAAAATTAATGGGCACTTCTGCTTGGTATGCTCCTGGTTCCGCGGCTGCCCAAATGGTGGAATCCATTGCCCGCAATCAGCGCAGGGTATTCCCGGTATGCGTACAGCTTGATGGGGAATATGGTATTAAAGATTGTTATCTCGGGGTGCCGGTTATTTTGGGTACAAATGGAATTGAAAAAATTCTGGAAGTAGATTTGAATACCCAGGAAAAAGCATTGCTCGAGGCCAGCCGGGTAGCGGTTCGGGAGGTAATGGATGTTTTAGATAAATTAGGATAAAACATTTTAACATTTAGCCATTATATAGAAATGCCGGAAATGAACTTCCGGCATTTTTTATTTAATCAATTCTTCAAGCTGCTCAACATTCAGCTGCTCAAAATCATCAATAACCAGGTCTGTGTGGACTAACTCTTCACGTGTATGCGTAGTAGTAACACCAATTACTTTCGAGCCTGATTGCTGACCGGCTTCCACGCCCGATAAGGAATCTTCTATAACGATGCACCGGTCATTTGGCAACCCGATTGTCTGGGCTGTTTTGATATAGATTTCAGGGTCGGGTTTTCCGCGGTTTACCATGCGCTCATCTAAGATTGTAGTGAAATACGGACCAATGCCCGTTCTCGCTAATACGAAATCAACATTAGCGCGCGGAGCAGAGGTGGCAATTGCGCGGGGTATACGGTGTTTATCAAGCATGTCCAGAAAAGGAAGTAAACCCTTTACCGGCTGAATGTAGGGAGCATATATATCGCGGAAGAGTTGCTCTTTTTCAACGGCATATTCCTCCAGTTTTTCAGGTGTTAATGTACCGAACAAGTTGGTTATCCAATCCCGGTTTGTGCGTCCATAAACCTTGTTAAGCAATTCATTCTCCGTAAGCTGAAATCCATATTTCTCACAAAACTGATGGATGGCCTTTTTGTGAAAGGGATTAGTGTCAACGATTACACCATCCATGTCGAAAATTACTGCGAAGGGTTGAATCATATGTTTATGGAGATTTTGGTCGCTGTGTTCGATAGATAAGTTTATCAGGGCTGGAAATAAATAAAGTTATTTTTAATCGACAGGAAAAATTGAGTTATTCTTTTACTCCGATATAAAGTATCTCATCTGAAGGAAGTTTAAACCGTTCGCGAATTTCGGGCATAAGATCGTTTAAAAAAGAATTGGCATGTGCTTTAAGTCCAGAACGTTCAATACGTGTGGCATAATCTTTTCCATATTTCCGTACATGATCATTTTGCCCAAATACTTTCTCCCGTTCCTGTGGATCAGTAATGTAGTTATCCTCAAGCGTTGTTTCAGGTATGGGTGCAAAAAAGGGCACCTGCATAATAGCATACCCTCCCGGTTTAAGTACCCGGTAAATTTCTTTCATCGCAACAAGGTCATCCTGTACATGCTCCAGCACGTGGTTACAAAGGATTACATCAAATTGATTTTCGGGAAAAGGAATTTCGTGGATATCCATTTTCACTTTAGCCCATGGTGACTCAACGTCCGCAGTGATATAACGATTACCGTGCAATTTCTCAAAGCGATCGATGAAACAAGATTCCGGAGCAATGTGGAGTACATCCTTTGGCGCAGTAAAAAAGTCAGTCTTTTCTTTCAGGTATAACCAGATTAACCGGTGGCGTTCCAATGCCAGGCAATTCGGACATAAGGCGTTATCACGGACTTTAAACCGGCCATAGGGTAAAAATTTCCTAAATCGTTTCTCACAAACCGGGCACATCACTACATTACCGGAATAGGCCAGGGTGAGTATTTTTTGCCCGATACCAGTCACGCGCTGCAAATATTTACGCGGAACCTTTCGGATTATGTAGGAAATTAGCTTTTTCATAAAGTGGCTAAGATACAGCGCCCTGGAATATCTTTAACCGTGTAAAACTATTTTCCTTTTCCTGACATCTAAGAGAAGTAAATAGCCGTACACCGTAAGAAACCATTACACATGCATGCTACTACTTTACCGGATATGGCCATGATGCATTCTGATTCCCTGATCGAGCATGCACGGTTAGGTGACAAGCATGCACAGGGCAAGTTGGTGCACATATGGTACAAACGCATTTACAACTATAGTTATAAGTTTTTTCTTGATCATGATCTGGCAATGGAGGCTTCGCAAAAAACCTTTATATCCATGTGCCGGAACATTGAGGCCCTGCAGGAAATCGAGCGGTTTAAGAGTTGGCTGTATAAAATTGCCGTGAATTGTTGTCGGGAGGAGGCACGGAAAATTAAAGGAGCACGCGCTATTTCATTCGATTTGGTGGCATCAGGGGAAGCAGAAGATTCTCCTCATTGGGAAAAGTCGGGGAGGAGGCATGAGAATCCTGAACGGCACTATCAGCAACAGGAACTCGCGGATTTATTGCAGCAATGTTTGATGGAGCTGAGTGTTGAACAACGTGAAGTAGTAATTATGAAAGAATACGAAGGACTGAAATTCAGGGAGATTGCTGAAGCCCTGAATATTTCGGAGAACACCGTTAAATCCAGAATGTATTACGGACTGGATGCACTGAAAAAGATTTTAGAGCGAAGGAATATTACTAAAGAAACAATCAGTTATGAGCTATAAACCAGATGAATCCCAATGGATAGCCTACCTGTATGGTGAACTTGAAGGGGAGGAGAAGCAACGTGTTGAACGGTATTTGGAGGAACATCCGGATGCCCTGCAGGAAATGCAGGCGTTTAACGATGTTCGTGAGACGATGGGTAAGCTAACCGACAAAGAAGTGATCGCCCCTCCCATTGTCATGCAGGAAAATCGCGCCCCTCTTTTTTGGAATACTTCCTATGGCAGAACGTTGCTCAGTTTGGCGGCATCAATTGCCCTTATTCTAATGGTGGGATATTGGACCGGGTTCCAGGTCAGGGTTATTGATAAGACACTCATTCTTGGATTTGGCGCTACGGATCAAACTCCTGTGGAAACACTTCCTGCAGCATCCGTGCTTACAGCCAATGATGTACAATACATGATTAACAATGCTCTGACACAGAATAATGAGACACTGCAAACAGAGTGGCTGGATACTCGAGATAAACTGAATGAATCTGTTCGTGCAACACTTGCTGCAAACTCAACGGCAACGTTCGATGCGCTTACACAGAAAGTAGCTACAGCATCAGAAGATCAGATACGGCAATTTGCCCTTTTGATACAGGCTGATAATGCCCGGATGATTAAGGAATACCTGACGTTGAATTCATCGGATCAGCGAAAATACATTGAAGAACTTCTGGTGGATTTTGCCAAATACCTTGAACAACAACATCGTAATGATCTCAATGTATTGCAAGTGCGGTTAAACAACATTGAACAAAATACAGATTTGTTTAAGTATGAAACCGAACAGATCCTAACCAGCATCATCACTTCGGTGGAGCAAACCAATACTAACGAAATTAAAAATTGACAAAAATGAAAAAGAGAAAATCAGGATGGATAGTAGTTGCGCTTATGGCTGCTTTTGTAGCGCCAGGATTCGCGCAAAAATTTGATGACGCCCGAATGGAACGTGACATCAAAGTAGCTGAAAATATTTTGAAGACGATGATCAAACAACAGTACGAACAACAACGAATGTTTTTCCCCCTTGAAATAAAGGGCAGCTATCAACAAGGTTTTGGAGTAACCTTTCATATTCCTGCCGATTATACTACGCCTATCGCGTTTACGATTGCGGGAGATTGGAATGATATAACCGTGGTTGAAGGGATGTCGCCAGAAAGCTTTTCCTATTCAGTGGTTACGCCATCCCGGCCACAGGATGCAGAGGAACGCGCACGCACAGAACAACAGCGTGCACAAATTGTACAGGGACGTGCACAAGTTGCACAGGAACGCGCACAAGTTGCACAGGAGCGAAGCGCAAGGGTGCAAGGAACCGTAGCGCGAAATCAGACAAACATCGATAGCATACGAAATGTTAACAATGAAAAAATAATACGTTCGGCCAAGGATTTTATGGTAGACTATGGGGATCTGCTTAGCCAATTGCCCTCATCAGAAAAAATTGTAATTACGAACCAGGGAGAACAGCCCCGCGCATGGGTCAATCAATTTTTTACCTCTGCCAAACGTACGTACTTATCTGTAGAAATTACGAAAGGAGATATTGTAGCACATAAGCAGGGAAAGCTTTCTCGCGATCAGGCATTGGCAAAAATTTCGGTAGTCAAATCAGAAACAAGCAACACGGTTGAGCCCGATC
>CAZCRJ010000133.1:0-7099 GCA_964501015.1 uncultured Roseivirgaceae bacterium
TTTTTAATGTACCGGTTGAGCAGGTAACAACCGACATGAGGCGTAAGGCCAAGGAAGTGAACTTTGGCATTCTGTATGGAAGCACGGCTTTCGGGTTATCGCAAAACCTGAACATTTCGCGTACCGAAGCAGCAGATATCATTACCGCTTACTTCACTGAATTTCCAGCCATCAAGCGTTACATGGATGAATCGATTCTGCAAGCCCGCGAAACGGAATATGTTGAAACCATCCTGGGCAGGCGCAGGTATTTACGCGACATCAACTCACGAAACATCACCACCCGTGGCTTTGCGGAGCGCAACGCCATCAATGCCCCCATACAGGGAAGCGCTGCCGACATTATCAAAATAGCGATGGTGAACATTCATCGCTGGATGGTGAAAGAAAAAGTGAAATCAAAAATGATTATGCAGGTGCATGATGAACTGGTGTTTGATGTTCATAAAGACGAAGTTGACCTGATGAAAGAAAATATTGTGAAGCTGATGAAGAACGCAGTACACCTTGAAGTGCCCATGGAAGTTGAAGTGGGCACTGGTGCCAATTGGCTTGAGGCACATTGATACGAACAGACTGAACTAAAAAAATTATATGACTATTTCGACAGACACTATTCCTACCAGGCAAGACATTGAAGATGCACATGACCGCATTCGTCCATACATTCATCATACCCCGGTGATGCGTTCGGCTAGCATTGATAAACGTGCAGGATGTAAATTATTCTTTAAGTGCGAGAACCTTCAGAAGATTGGCGCTTTCAAGGCACGCGGAGCCATGAATGCAGCACTTAAACTTTCGGACGAAGCGTTGCACCGCGGACTGGCCACACACTCTTCCGGAAATCATGCGCAGGCATTGGCACGTGCCGGCAGCCTGCTCGGTGTGCCTGCGTTTATTGTTATGCCCTCTACTTCGCCTGAGATCAAGAAGCGTGGTGTGCGCGGTTTTGGCGGTGAGATTTTTGAATGTGAACCAACACTGGCGGCACGCGAGACAATGCTTGCCGAGGTTGTTCAAAAAACGGGCGCTACTGAAATTCACCCCTTTAATAATTACGATGTAATCGAAGGACAGGCAACAGCCGCAAAGGAACTCATAGAGGAAGTACCCGGACTTGATGTTATACTTGTGCCGGTTGGTGGGGGAGGATTGTTGAGTGGCACCCTGCTGGCCGCAAAGTATTTCTCTCCGGAGACAAAAGTGATTGCCGGTGAGCCGGAGGGAGCCGATGATGCGTATCGTTCTCTTCAGAGTGGTAAGATCGAACCGTCACAGGCTGGTTCAGTGGCCGATGGTTTACTCACCTCTTTGGGGGACAAAACCTTTCCGATCATACGGGAAAATGTTCAGGAGATTATTACCGTAAGCGATGATGAAATTATCGCGGCTATGCGCATGGTATGGGAGACGATGAAGATAATAATAGAGCCATCGTGTTCGGTGCCGCTGGCAGCGGTATTTAAAGCGAAAGAGAAATTTGCCGGGAAAAGTGTTGGGATAATTCTTACGGGAGGAAATGTTGACCTGGAGCGTGCGTGCGCCTTGTTTGCGGGAAATAAAAAATAAAACCTCCAAGATCTTGAAGACCTTGGAGGTTTTTAACCTTGGAGGATTAAATTATTAATTCGTTCCCCGTTTGAACTGATCAAACTTGGAGTCTGTTGCGCGTTTCGGAAAGACGTTATCGTTGGTGTTGATGTCGGTGAGTTCCTTCATCGGATCCAGTACCATGTTCACCACCTCTTTATCTTTTACAAATACCTTGGTGATGGTTTGTTCATTCGTTCTCCAGATCTCAGCAGGGATACGGTCAATTTCTTTCGAGCCATCTTTGAACGTCCACTCAATTATAACAGGCATTACCAGTCCGCCTTTGTTGCTGAGCTTCACCTCATACAAGTTTTTATTCTGCAATTTGTTTATCAAAGCCTTATCATCAATACGGCCGAGGAATTCGCCATAGAAGCGGTCGTTCGTAGGCAATACACTGATGGGTTCTGGTCCAGCGGAGAAATCATTATACTCTTTCTTACCAGATCCTGATCCTGCTTCACCCTTTTTAGGGGATACCTGTTTTTCCATTTTGGTTTGTTCGGTGCGCAGGGTAAACCACTTCACTTGTTCGATTGACTGATCAACATGATCGGTGGTGTAAAACCATCCTTTCCAGAACCAGTCCAAATCGACAGCAGAGGCATCTTCCATTGTGCGGAAGAAGTCTGCCGGCATGGGGTGTTTGAATGCCCAACGCTCCGAATATTCTTTAAAGGCTTTATCAAATAGATCTTTGCCCATTACCGTTTCGCGCAAGATGTACATCGCGGTAGCGGCTTTCTGGTATTGTTCCGCACCAAATTCAATTACTTGTTCGGAGTTAGTCATCAGCGGGCGTTGTGTGGTTTTGTCACCTTTCATATAGCCCACCAGGCCTGCGGGCAAGCCGCGGCTCCAGTTATCATTCGGGTAGCGCTCCAGTTGGGTTACCAGTTGTACAAAGCTGTTGATGCCTTCATCCATCCAGGTCCACTGGCGTTCATCGTTGTTGATGATCATGGGGAAGAAGTTGTGTCCTACTTCGTGTACGATTACCCCGATCATGCGCAGGCGAACGGCATCGGAATACTTCCCGTTCTTATCCGGTCTTCCGAAGTTGAAGCAGATCATCGGGTATTCCATTCCGATGGATGCACCATGAACGGAAATAGCTACCGGGTACGGATAGTCGATAGTCATTTTCGAATACACTTCAATGGTGTTCTTCACGGCAAGGGTTGATTCTTTTTCCCACAGCGGGTTTCCTTCTTTCGGATAGAATGACATGGCCAGCGGAGTATAGTTTCCAACCTTTACAGCCTGTGCATCCCAGATAAATTTACGGGAAGAGGCAAAGGCAAAGTCGCGCACGTTATCGGCATGGAACTCCCAGGTTTTTTTGGTCTTGGCTTTTGTCTTTTCTTTTTGTGTGGCCTCTGCCTGTGTTACAATAATGACGGGTTTGTCGAATGAGGTTTTTGCTTTTTCAAAACGCTCAAGTTCGGTTTTCGTGAGCACGTCTTTCGGATTTTGCAGGGTGCCGGTTGCTGCAATGATGTGATCAGCCGGAACGGTAATCTTTACTTTATAATCACCAAATGGAAGTGCAAACTCACCACGACCTAGGAATTGTTTGTTCTGCCATCCATTCACATCATCAAACACAGCCATGCGTGGAAAAAATTGCGCGATGGTGTATACATAGTTTCCGTCTTGTGGAAAAAACTCCAGTCCGCTGCGTTCGCCATCCTTCATGCGGTCTCCGATATTGTACGACCACTCGATAGAGAATACATACTGCTGACCAGAAGGAAGAGCTTTGGGCAAGTCAACGCGCATCATGGTTTGGTTGATGGTGTAGGACAGGGCATTACCACCGGCATCCTTCACGGATTTTATTTTGTACCCTCCGTCAAAATCATACAAGTCGAGTGAGCCCGCTACAAACTTTGCGGGGATGGAATCACGTAGGGTGTTGACGCTGGTGGATTTCTTCAGGTTATCCTTTGCCAGCACATTCTGGTCAAGTTGCACCCACAGGTACTTAAGGGTTTCTGGTGAGTTGTTGTGGTAGGTGATAGTTTCCGAACCGGTAATCGACTGGTTATCGTCATTGAGCTCAACATTAATTACATAGTCGGCTTTTTGCTGCCAGTATTTAGGACCGGGGGCGCCTGAACCAGTGCGGTACTCATTAGGTGTGGGCAGGGTGGTGCCCAACTGCTCAAATTTACCCTGCCATTTGGCGGGGTCTTGGGCCCAGAGAAAGTGTGTTGCGAGGAGAGAAACTACTACTAATACATGCTTCATGTGGTGAATTATTAATTTATGTGAATAGGATTATTGTATTAAATATGGTTACCAAAAAATTGCATCTTTCATCAGCATAAGCGAAATGCCGGCAATTGCCGAGGAGATAACGAGTTTCCAGTCTCTACGGTTCAGGGTAAACAGGTCTACCAAGATAAAGCTGATAAAAAGAAAAATTCCAACGATAATTATCTGACCTACTTCAAGGCCTATATTAAAGGCAAATAGCGGGGATACGATATCCCTGTTTCGACCTAAAATGCTTTGTAAATAATTGGAAAAACCCATGCCGTGAATCAAACCAAAGAACAAGGCATAGCCATAATTGATGTAGGTGGTGCGTGTAGAGATTTCCGTTCTGCGGAAGATATTGGACAAAGCGGTTACAAAAATGGTAAGCGGAATAAGGAACTCAATCAGCTCAGCGTTTACAGAAATAATGTTGAGGGTGGCAAGCGCCAGCGTTATGGAATGCCCTACTGTAAAGGCAGTAACCAGAATCAACAGTTTCTTCCAATCGCGGGTCAAGTATATCGCACACAAGGCCACCACGAACAAAATGTGGTCGTAGCCATTGGCATAATCGAGGATATGCTCCTTACCTAATTGAAAGTATAACTGGAATTCACTCATGGGTAAAAAAATCGTGCAAGTATACAGTTTCTTGTCAAAGAAATCAGCACCGCTTATCCCTTCCGGTATTCTTAACCCACCCTACACTATCCGGAATGAGTTTTGCTTACTTTTGCGCCATGGCAATCAGTATGGTGTATTCATTGATTTTTTCGGTGTGGTTAGCCGCCCTGCATCCGTTGCACGTATCGGTAACGGAAATTGAGTACGATGAACAGGAGAAGGAACTGGAAATTGTAACGCGGATATTTACCGATGACCTTGAAACGGCCATACGCGCGGATGCAAAGCTTCCGGAACTGGATTTACTTCATCCTCCTGCGGGCCACACTACAGAAGACCTGGTGAAGCAATATGTGTTGTCGCGTATTCGAATTACGCTGGATGGCAAAGTGCAAAAGCTAAATTTTATTGGCATTGAGAAAGATGATGACGCAGTAACGGCCTACATCCAGGTGAGCCAGGTAAAGCGATGGAAAACCATTACAGTATTGAACAACATCATTCATGAAACGTACGATGACCAGTCGAACATTGTACACGTTACACTGAACGGCAAAGTCCGCAGCCTCCGTCTGATCCGTAATAATCCGTCAGGGACGATTACCTTTTAAATGATGCCTCCCCTTGTTAAGGCTACTCAGAAAAAAATTAAATAGAGAATTTCCCTTCCGAATTAAAACGCGATCTTCGCCACTAAATAAAATGAGTATGCGTTTCGTCTATCGATTTATATTGGTGCTGGTGGTTGGTGTGTACGGATGCGGTACCGATAAGGAAGAGTGTGCTTATATTCCACCACTTTCACAGTCGGTGTCCCTTGATTTTGTCTCCTTGTCTGATTCTATAGTTAACATCTCCACAAAGGATGAACTGGTAGATTTTTTGGGACGGCACCCGGTGCTGCGCGATAATTTTCTGCGCAGGTCACAGTACCCGAACGATTCTGTTTTTATTGACGATCTCTACAGGCGGTTTACCCATCCGGCCATTGATACGTTGCGGACAGAAGTACAACGTGTATTTGGGGATGAACAGTCGCTGAAGGAAGAGTTTGAGCTCGCTTTTTCCAACCTGAAGTTTTATTATCCTGAAGCAAAAGCTCCGAGCATTGTTACTGTGCTTACCGGGCTGGACAATGATCTCTACATCAGTGATTCCTTAATTATTGTGGGGCTGGATTATTACCTGGGAAAAGATGCACGTTACCGGCCGAACATGTACGAGTATTTGCTGCGCCAATATGTTCCGCAAAACATTGTGCCTTCCGTCATGCTGGTAATCGGCATGAACACCTATAACTATACCGACCTTACCGATGAAACCGTGCTGGCCGATATGGTGGCGTATGGAAAAGCATTTTATTTCGCCAAGCACATGATGCCCTGCACGGCCGACAGTGTGTTTATCTGGTACACCACCGAAGAGATGAAAGGGGCAAAGGAAAACCAGGACCTGATCTGGTTCAGGTTAATTGAAGACCAGGTGCTATACTCCACAAGTCATATTCTCAAACAGCGTTTTCTGGGCGAGCGCCCGAACACCATTGAAGTGGGAGAGAAATGCCCGGGCCGCATTGGCCAGTGGGTAGGGTGGGAGATGGTAAAGAGTTATCAGAAGGCACACCCGGCCAACACCCTTCCGGAACTGATGGAGATGATCGATGCCGATAAATTGTTTAAAGAATCGAAGTACAGGCCGGGGAAAAAGTGATTCCATTTTTCAGCGTTCAAACGGACCAGCCTGAAATAAGGATTGGCAAGCATTCAGGATATAGTTATTTACAAACAGCCTGCACAGCATAATTATGTTCGGCATTTAGCCTCATCGTAGTATCTTTGACCAAACCAAAATAAACTATGCGCTCAAAAATTGTTGCCGGTAACTGGAAGATGAATAAAACCCTGGAAGAAGCCCATGTGCTCACTACTGAAATTTTATCCCTTGTTGGAGAAGAGGTTAAGGGTCCGGTGAAAGCCATTTTATGCACACCCTTTCCGTATCTGTTTCCGGTGAGGCAATTACTGGGCGATTCAGTACGCATTTCGGTGGGGGCACAAAACTGCAGCGAGCACGAAGCTGGGGCTTTTACAGGAGAAGTTTCTGCCTCGATGATTGCCTCGCTTGGAATTACGTATGTGATCCTCGGTCATAGTGAGCGCAGGCAGTATTTTGGTGAAGACGGTGCGTTGCTGGCAAAAAAAATTGATGGTGTGCTGAAGCATGGTCTGACCCCTATTTTCTGTTGTGGCGAAATGCTGGACGTGCGCGAACGCAACGAACACAAGCAGTTGGTAACAAAACAAGTAGAAGAAGCACTGTTTCATTTGAGTGCGGAGGCCATTCAAAAAATAGTGGTAGCCTATGAGCCGGTGTGGGCGATAGGTACAGGAAAAACAGCCTCTTCCCAGCAGGCGCAGGATATGCATGCTGTTATACGGAAGCATATCGCCAGCAAGTACGGAGCTGTTGCTGAAAACATTTCTATTTTGTATGGAGGCAGTGTAAATGCGGGCAACGCAAAAGAACTGTTTGCCTGTGCCGATGTGGATGGCGGACTCGTGGGAGGCGCTTCCCTGAAAGCCCGCGAGTTTGTGGACATCATGAAGGCGATGGC
>CAZCRJ010000134.1:0-496 GCA_964501015.1 uncultured Roseivirgaceae bacterium
ACCCCCGACACAAGGATTTTCAGTCCTTTGCTCTACCAACTGAGCTACGTCACCAGTAAAATCAATCCCTGATCGATTATCAGGGGGCACAAAAGTATGTAAATTTATATTCGGTGCAAAACAAGGATGTATTTTTGGAATTATTGATTTTCAGGATTAACTATCAACCATGATTCAACAAATTGCTTTTATTATCCTCCTGGGTGTGTTTGCCTTTTTTATCCGCAAAAGGATACTGTTTATCAGAAATACTATACGATTAGGTAAACCATCTGAGATAAATGATAATGGAGGTGAGCGCTTGAAAAACATGATGCTGGTTGCGTTTGGTCAACAGAAGATGTTTAAACGTTGGATTCCGGCAGTGTTGCACTTCGCTATCTACATCGGATTTCTGGTCATTAACCTGGAAGTACTCGAGTTTATTATTGATGGGATTGCAGGAACCCATCGGGTATTCGCCCCCTTTCTTGGCGCATTGTATCCGGTATTGATG
>CAZCRJ010000134.1:549-7058 GCA_964501015.1 uncultured Roseivirgaceae bacterium
CCGCGCATGGATGCTAACCTGATTCTTATAGCAGAAATCATCCTGATGTCAGCAATACTAACGATGAATGCTGCCGACCAGGTATTGCAAACCCGCGATGCCCACTATGCATCAACGGGCTCATTGTTTTTTAGCAGCTTTTTGACTCCCTTACTTCAAAACGTCAACACCACAAATCTTATTCTGATTGAGCGCTTTGCCTGGTGGTTTCATATTATAGGCATTCTGGGTTTTGCGGTTTATGTAACGTACTCTAAGCACCTCCATATTTTCATGGCATTTCCCACTACGTACTATGCTAAGCTGGAACCCAAAGGGCACATCAATAACATGCCGGTGGTTACCAATGAAGTGAAGTCAATGCTTGGGTTAGCCGATGCGGGCGCAACCACTGCATCTGAACCCGGCAGGTTTGGTGCGAAAGATATTAACGATTTGGCCTGGACAAATTTAATGGCTGCTTATGCCTGCACGGAGTGTGGAAGGTGTACTTCGGAATGCCCGGCTAACCTTACCGGCAAAAAATTGTCGCCACGAAAGATTATGATGGACACCCGCGACCGGATGGAAGAAGTTGGGAAAAGTATAGCTAGCAGTGGCCCTGGCTTAAGTGATGGAAAATCGTTGCTAGGTGATTATATAACTAAAGAAGAGATCAACGCTTGCACCAGTTGCAATGCATGTGTGGAGGCATGCCCCGTGATGATCAATCCCTTGGAAATTATCCTGGAGCTAAGGCGTTATGTAGCCATGGAAGAATCAGGTTCACCAGCATCGTGGAATTCAATGTTTCAAAACATTGAAACAAACTTTGCGCCATGGAAATTCTCTCCCTCAGACAGATTAAACTGGAGAAACGATTAAGCATGAAAAGCTTATTTAATAATACAGATGCAGATGAAATCCTTACTCGGATAAAGACACTGACACCACAATCACAGCACTTGTGGGGAAAGATGGATGTTGCCCAAATGATGGCACACTGTAGTATTTTACTTCGCATTGCACGCGGTCTCGATACACCCCCAAGAAGGTGGATGGGTATACTTATAGGATGGATGTTTAAAGAGCAATTCTTTGGAGAAAAGCCACTACCGAAAAACAGCCCTACCGACAAAGCCTTTAAGGTTGTCGATACAAGGCAATTTGAAGACGAGAAAAAAATATTGATTGAACATATAAAAGCATTTTCAACAGGAGGTCCGGATGCTTGTTCAAAACACCCGAATCCATTTTTCGGAACGTTATCACCTGACGAATGGGCGCGTGGACAATACAAGCACCTTGATCATCACCTTCAACAATTCGGAGCGTAACACAATATGAGCGTACCAACAGTAGCAGAACTTAATGCCAGGGGCGAATCACCCGAAATTCTTTTTTGGGTAGGATGTGCCGGATCGTTTGACGATCGATACAAGCGCGTGACAAAAGCATTTGTAAAAATCCTGGAAGCAGTAGGAACAAAATTTGCAGTTCTTGGACCAGAAGAAACCTGTACCGGAGATCCTGCCCGTAGAGCCGGCAACGAATTCTTATTTCAAATGCAGGCTATGAATAACATCCAGGTGCTGAACGGTTATGGAATAAAGAAAATTGTAACGGCTTGTCCGCATTGCTTCAACACCATAAAGAATGAATACCCTGAGCTTGGCGGAACATACGAAGTGATTCATCACTCAACTTTTCTGCAGCAACTGATTAATGACGGAAAAATCATTATGAAAGAAGGCAATTCGTTCAAAGGACAAAAAATTACTTATCATGATTCATGTTATCTAGGTCGTGCAAATAATGTATATGAAGCCCCGCGTGCGGTGCTGGAAGTGCTTGATGCTGACTTGGTAGAAATGAAACGGTGCCGCACAACAGGCTTATGTTGTGGTGCAGGCGGAGCGCAGATGTTCAAAGATTCAGAAAAGGGAAATAAGGAAATCAACATTGATCGAACAGAAGAAGCCTTGGCCACTGGCGCCCGTACTATTGCCGTGGCCTGCCCGTTTTGTATGACCATGATGACGGATGGTGTCAAGAATAAAGAAAAGGAAGCAGACGTAACCGTAAAAGACCTTGCCGAACTTATTGCCGAAGCTCAAGGTTTATGATTATGCACCCGATGTCTCACGAAAGCGCAGTATACTATGTACACACCCTTTGAAGAATTACCGGCAACAGCAAGGATATGGATTTACCAGTCAGACAAAAAACTGACGGACGAAACAATCCAAGCAATTTCAGACAAATTGTTGGCGTTTACGCATCAGTGGGCGGCCCACAATCAACCGCTTAAGGCATCGTTTCAGGTTTTATTTAACAGGTTTGTTGTGCTGGCAGTGGACGAACAGTATAATGCAGCAAGCGGTTGTTCCATTGATGCCTCCGTTCATGTGATGAAACAACTCACACAACAACTGAATATTGATTTCTTCAATCGGACGAATGTGGCATTTCTGAAAAATGAAGAGGTGAAGATGATTCCGTTGACGGGACTTGCCCGTGCCCGGGAAGAAGGACAATGGGATGATCAGTCAACCGTATTCAATAACATGATCGCCACGAAGGGTGAATTCCAAAACAAATGGATGATTCCTGCGGCAGAAACATGGTTAAAGCGCTACCTGGCGAAGGCAACGGTGCAGGAATAGTCCACAGTAAGGGAGTATTATTCACTTTTTTTGTAGTTTTATTCTTTAGTCTGGAAGCATATGAGAATTTTGATTTTTGTATTTGTGGTGTTGGCAATGGCTGGGTGTAGCGTTGAAAAGAAAGCAACGAAGGCATTCCGGCACGGGAAATATCAGAATGTTATAAACCTCTATCAAAACAGTAATCCGAAGGAGCCCGCCAAGGCCAATTACTTTATAGCCGAATCCTACCGGTTGACTAACCGGCTGAAAGAATCCGAATCCTATTATGCAAAAGCGGGTGGTGCCGGAATAGATAAGGATTCGGTTCAGTTTTACTATGCACAGGCGTTAAAGTCAAATACAAAGTATGATGAAGCGCGCCAACAGTTGGAGGGCCTTATACGAAACACAAAAAATGAGAAGTTAAAGAAACGTGCAGAGATTGAATACAGTGGTCTGGATGAACTTGCCAAACTTAAGGGAAGTCCAAGCTTTTATAAAGTTAGAAATCTTGAAGCACTCAACACACCGGGCAGTGAATATGCTCCGGTATATCTGAATAATGAATTATACTTTACTTCTTCACGTGGCGGTGGAAAAATATATGAGGCCGAGGGGAAACCCTTCACTGCTATTTATAAAGTGGCTACCCGTGGTGCCAACGTTGACGTGGCCACCATTCAGCCACTGCCCTTTGGAATAATTAATGACGAAAGCCGAAACGTAGGTTGTGCCGCATTTACGCCCGATGGAAGGACAATGATTTTTGCCATTGGCAACACGTCTAAGAAAAAGGGAGGATCCGATGTTGATTTATACCGGTCTCAGTTTCGAAGCGGAGCCTGGACGGAGCCACTTCCCATAAACGTAAACACACAATTCAAAGATGAATATGATGCTGTAGCCAGAAACAATAGCTGGGATTCGTCTCCGGCATTTTCACAGGACGGACGAACATTATACTTTGCATCAAACCGTCCTGGTGGGTATGGTGGAACCGATTTGTATTCAGCACAAATGGATTCGCGCGGCAGATTTTCGCGCGTGCGAAACCTTGGTCCCGAAATCAATTCAGCTGGCAATGAAATGTTTCCCTATGTAGCAGAGGATGGCAAACTTTATTTTGCATCGGATGGTCATCCGGGTTTTGGCGGACTCGACCTGTTTGTGGTTAAGCGTTCCGGAGGGAAAACAGGTGTTGAAAACCTGGGTGAGCCAATGAACTCACCAGCCGATGATTTCGGAATTTTTCTGTTTCGCCCTGATCGGGGATTTTTTACATCCAACCGCGAAGGCGGCAAGGGCGATGATGACATCTATACTTTTGTAAACGAAGACCCCAATCTGAAGGTGGTGAACTACTACCTCGCAGGAATAACCTATACTCCTGATAGCGATAGTACTTTGCAGATACTTAGTAATACACGGGTTACCTTGCTCGATCAAAGCGGAGAGCTGATGCAAGATTATGTTACCGGCAATGACGGTAAGTTTTTATTCCGTGTATATGAAGGTGAAGATTATACCCTCATAGGAGAAACGGATGGCTACCTGGTGAAGCGCCAGCCCTATACCACCAAGGGAAAAGCTGCCGACCCCACAACCCTGAAAGACCTAGTCACCAACATTACCTTCGATACATTGATTGTGCTAGATAAGATTGAACTCAATAAAATATTCAGACTGGAGAATATTTATTTCGATTTCGACAAATATGATATACGGACCGATGCTGCAACAGAACTTGATAAACTGGTGCAATTATTAAGTGATAACCCTGAAATTAAAATTGAAATGGGATCACATACGGATAGCGTAGGTTCACTATCGTATAACTATGAGCTTTCCAGAAACAGGGCGGAAGCAACGGTAGCATATTTGATCAGAAAAGGAATTGCTCCCGATAGATTAACCGCCAGGGGGTATGGAGAAGAGTTCCCGATAGCCCGTAATACAAATCGGGACGGCACCGATAATCCGGATGGCCGCGCTAGAAACCGGAGAACAGAATTTAAAATCATTGAAGTGGGCGTAATGCCCAAACCAATAAGTAGTGACGATGAATTTGATGAGGATAAGTATTTCAAAAAAGGTGGGGAAATCAAAAAGGGGAATTAGCGTTACAACTAAATGATTGATAAAAGATGCCGGATTAAGTCCGGCATTTTTGTTTACACTTTTTCTACCTTTGAACAACGCTAAACGATAACCATCATGAATTTCAGAATAGAAAAAGACACCATGGGCGAAGTAAACGTACCAGCCGATAAATACTGGGGCGCCCAAACAGAACGTTCACGCAATAACTTTAAAATTGGCCCCGAGGCCAGTATGCCTAAGGAAATAATTTATGCTTTTGCTTACCTGAAAAAGGCTGCGGCTATAGCGAACCAGGAATTGGGTGTGCTTTCGGCAGAAAAAAGGGATTTGATTGGACGAGCCTGTGATGAAATTCTGGAAGGAAAGCTGGATGGTGAATTTCCGCTGGTCATTTGGCAGACGGGCTCAGGTACACAAAGTAATATGAATGTAAACGAAGTGATCGCTTATCGTGCCCATGTTATTAGCGGTGGAAATCTTTCCGATGAACAAAAGGTGCTTCACCCTAACGATGATGTAAACAAATCCCAATCATCTAACGATACTTTTCCAACAGCCATGCACATTGCGGCATATAGTCAGGTTGTGGAAGTTACCTTGCCCGGAATGATGAAACTGCGCGACACACTGAATCAAAAAGCAACGGAGTATAGAACAATTGTAAAAACAGGTCGCACTCATTTTATGGATGCCACTCCGCTGACCTTGGGCCAGGAGTTCTCAGGGTATGTTCAGCAGATCGACAACTCCATACGCGCCATCAAGAATGCGCTTGAAATGGTATTGGAACTTGCGCTTGGCGGAACAGCAGTAGGTACGGGCCTTAACACACCTAAGGGATACGATGTATTGGTGGCCCAAAAAATAGCTGAGTTAACAGGCTATCCATTCGTAACAGCACCCAATAAGTTTGAAGCGCTGGCCGCGCATGATGCTATGGTTGAATTATCAGGGGCACTAAAGCGTACAGCTGTTTCGCTTATGAAAGTAGCGAATGACATACGCATGTTAAGCTCGGGTCCACGCTGTGGCATTGGCGAAATCATTATTCCGGATAACGAGCCCGGCTCTTCTATCATGCCGGGCAAAGTAAACCCAACCCAGCCCGAAGCTCTTACTATGGTGTGTGCACAGGTGATGGGGAATGATGTTGCCGTATCCATCGGAGGCGCCACAGGCCACTTTGAACTGAATGTTTTCAAGCCTGTAATTGCAGCAAATGTTTTACAATCGGCAAGGCTATTGGGCGATGCCTGTGTTTCGTTTACGGATAAATGTGCTGTAGGAATATCGCCCAATCATGATTTGATTCAGCAGCATCTTGAAAACTCACTAATGCTCGTCACTGCACTAAACACCCATATCGGGTACGAGAATGCTGCCAGGATTGCAAAGAAAGCGCACAAGGAAAACAAGACCTTGCGTGAAGCATCCGTTGAACTGGGCCTGCTCACTTCAGAACAATTTGACGAATGGGTACGCCCGGAAAAAATGGTAGGACATTAAAGTGCCAATACTCCATAGAGTACCGAAAACATGTACATGATGCATTTTCAAAATATTTTGTACTTTTATTAAACTTTTTAAACTATACCAAATGAGAAAGATTACACTACTCTTCTGTCTGGCGTTACTTTTTACAGGCACAGAGACTTTCGCTCAGCTTTCCAAGCAGGAAAAAAAGGAGTGGAAGAAAAAGGCCAAGGAATACGCTAAGGCTCCTGACAATCTGAAGCAATTTACGGAAGACAAGCAAAGTGCCGACAACCAGGTTGCCGCACT
>CAZCRJ010000135.1:0-7014 GCA_964501015.1 uncultured Roseivirgaceae bacterium
GTTAATAATTGGATTAACGATTATTTACACTGAAGGGGGAGTTATTATTCGGGTGGTTTCATTAAACGAGGCCACCCGATTATTTTTGTAGTCATTGTAAAAGACCAGAAAATGAAAAGAAACCTCATTATAGGAGCAAGCGTATTTGCTGTTGCCTTAATTATATTTTTTGTGGTTAGGGGAAGCGGTGGAAGTGATGCGACTGATATTATCGCCAGTGTACAACGCGGCACCTTTAAAGTAGAAATTGAAACCACGGGTGAATTGGAAGCAAAGAACTCAGTAAAAATCCAGGCACCTACTCAATTGCGTGAATACCGCGTTAATAACCTCACGATTCAGAATATTGTGAATGAGGGTACTGTAGTAGAACGTGGCGAATGGATTGCGACACTAGACCGCTCTGAATTCCAGGGCCGCATTAAAGACAAGGAAATTTAATTGGAAAAATCGCAAGCCGGGTTTGTTCAAACACAACTTGATACTACTCTTCAGATGCGCCAATCGCGTGATGAACTGATTAATCTTCAATATGATGTTGAGGAAAGAAAAATTATTCTCGAACAATCGAAATTTGAACCACCAGCCACCATCAAGCAAAATGAAATTAATCTTGAAAAGGCAGAGCGTGCTTTGGAGCAGGCCATTCAGAATTATAAAATAAAAAAGCAGCAGAACGTTGAGCGTATGCGCACAGTAAACGCTGAATTGCGGAAAGTACAGAATGAGCATTCGGGAATGATGGAACTCATATCCGCCTTTAATATAGTCGCGCCAGAACCGGGCATGGTGATATACCGAAAGGGATGGGACAATAAACCGATAAAGGCGGGCTCACAAATCAGTAGTTGGGATCCGGTGGTAGCCACCCTTCCTGACCTGACAACCATGATGTCAAAGACATACGTCAATGAAGTGGATGTTCGCAAAGTGAAGAACGGCCAAAAAGTTGAAATCGGACTAGATGCCTATCCGGACAAAAAATTATCGGGTACAGTAATAAATGTGGCCAACGTAGGGGAACAGCGACCTAACAGTGATGCGAAAGTTTTTCAGGTGGACGTTCAGATTGCAGGCACAGATCCATCGCTGCGCCCGGCCATGACCACCAGCAACAAAATCATTACTATGGTTTTTGACAGTGTACTCTTTGTTCCGCTTGAATGTTTACATAGCATTGCAGATTCAATTACCTATGTATATAAGCGGGAAGGCATTAATACCGTTAAACAGGAAATTATGCTTGGCGAAACCAATGCCAACGATGCGATAATTCTTGCAGGGCTTTCTGAGAAAGATTTTGTTTACCTATCCCTGCCGACACGCGCCACTGGTGATGTCAGACTCATTCCTGAAATGGAAGGAAAGCGAAAAAAACCTGAACAGCTACAAACACCCGATCCTGATGGCAAGACTATCACACTGCCTGACGGACAGGTAATCAAAGTATCGGGTGCGGGAGGAGAACAGTTTCAGATGCAGCGTCCGGCTACATCCGAAAAGCCTGCACAAAATATGGAGAACCGTCAGGGACAGCGCCAACCAGGGCAACAACGCACAGGTGATGGTACTGAAAGAAAAAGACCGGCCGCTGAAAAGCAATAAGTATTCACAACCCTTACGGTATGAACGAAAGACTGCTCGCCAATTTATACATCGCTATTGATGCGGTACTAACCAACAAGTTGCGCTCCCTGTTAACGGCACTGGGAATCATTTTTGGTGTAGCAGCAGTAATCGCCATGCTGGCTATAGGCAATGGCGCACAGCAGGAAATTCTCGAGCAGATTAAACTAGTGGGTGTAAATAATATTGTTATTAAACCAACTGTAGAGCAGGAAGAACAAAAGATTGCGGAGGCTTCCGGTGAAAAGGAAAAAAAGAAATTTTCGCCCGGCCTTACCATACGCGATGTGCATAGTATTGAACAAACGGTACCGGGTATTAAAAAAATGAGTCCGGAAATAATTCTGGAATCGGTAATTATAAAAAGTGGTATCCGCAGGTCAGCCAAACTGGTAGGCGTTGAACCCGTGTATTTCGAAATTTATAATTTCGAACTCTCAGACGGTTCTATGTTTACACAGGAGCATTTAAAAATCGGGGCACCGGTCTGCATCATTGGGAACTCCATTAAAGCCAAATTCTTTCCAACCGAAAATCCCCTTGGTAAATCCATTAAAGTTGGACCCAACTGGTTAACGATTATTGGCGTGATGAGGGAGCGGTATGTTTCTGAAAGTAGTATCGCCAAACTGGGCATCCGTGATTTTAATATGGATGTTTACGCCCCTTTACAGACAGTGCTTATCCGGTATAAAAACCGCGATAAAATTACACAACCCTCTAGCCCTACTACAAACTTTAGTCGGGGAAGGATCATGATTTTGGGCGATGACCCAGGAGAGGAGTCGGGTGTGCGGGAAAATTACCATCAGCTCGACCGCCTTGTTCTGCAGGTAGGGGAAACCAAAATGTTAACCCCTACAGCCGAGATTATTTCCCGGTTATTGGAACGTAAACATTATGGTGTGATCGACTATGAAATTGAAATACCGGAGCTGTTACTTAAGCAACAGCAACGGACCAATGATATTTTTAATTACGTTCTTGGTGCAATTGCAGGCATTTCCTTACTGGTAGGCGGTATAGGAATTATGAATATCATGCTAGCCTCCGTATTGGAACGTATCAAAGAAATTGGATTACGATTAGCCATTGGTGCACAGAAAACAGATATCATTCAGCAGTTTTTATTCGAAGCAGTAATGATCAGTGTTAGTGGTGGCATTATCGGAGTGATTCTGGGAATCACGCTTGCCCTGCTTGTTTCTTCTTTTGCCAATATTCCAACAGTAATCAGTTTTACATCCATTGTTTTATCCTTTGGCGTTGCGGCCACAGTGGGGCTCGTTTTTGGTATTGCCCCAGCTCGAAAAGCAGCAATGCAGGATCCTATTACATCCCTACGTTATGAATAGAATTATCCGAATTGTCATGTGTGCAGGGTTAGTGATCGCTTTGTACACGCAAACCTATGCACAACAAAAAGTGTATAGCCTTGAAGATGTTATTGAAATGGCAAAAAACCAATCTCCTTTTGCCCGTCAAGCTGAAACACGAAAAGAAAATCGGTATTGGCAATACCGCTTTTATAAATCAAACTTTAATCCGCAGTTGGTATTAAATGGTACTCTGCCCGCATACGAAAATAGAGTAAGCCAAGTGCCTTTGGCCGATGGTTCCTTTCTCTATACCAAGGTAGAACAATCGAACAATACCATGAATCTTGGTTTGGTGCAGCCGCTGTTTTTTACGGGTGGATCAGTATCGGTTAACTCCAACCTTCAATATTTCCGCAATTATCAGGCTGTTGATCCTAGACCCGAGATCCAGTGGGGTGGAACCATGATGAATATTCAACTGACACAACCTATTTTTGCTTTTAACTCACTTCGTTGGGATCGAAAAACTGAGCCGCTTAGATATGAAGAATCCAGACGAAGTTATGTAGAGGAAATGGAAAGTATTTCACGCGATGCCGTAATCCGGTTTTTCAATGTTTTGGATGCACAAATTAACCTGGAGATTGCGGAGTTTAACCTTGCCAATAACGACACGATTTATAAAATTGAAGAAGGGCGTTACAATATTGGCACAACACCCAAAGATAAATTGCTGCAGGCAGAACTTCAGTTGTTGCGTTCCCGCCAGGATGTTACACAGGCAACAATAAACCTTCAGATTGCCCGGCTTCAAATGCGTAGTTATTTGGGGTTACGGAGCAGCGAAGAATTTGATCTTATACTACCGGAAACATTACCACCTTTATTTCTTACGGTGGAGGAAGCACTGGACCTGGCGAAACAGAACCGAGCAGCGTACATTGCATTTGAAAGACGAAAGGTGGAGGCAGACCGTGAAGTAGCACAGGCCAGGGGGCAACGGTTTGAAACGGATTTAAGAGCAGCTTTTGGATTAAATAATGATGGATTAATGATTTCTGATATTTACCAGGATCCTTCACAACAAAAAACTTTCGCATTAACTTTAAATGTTCCGATTATAGATTGGGGACGAAATCAGGCACGCATGCAAACCGCCTTGGCTAATAAAAAACTGAACGATTATGTTATCGCTCAGGACGAAGTGAACTTTGAACAAGAGATCATTACCCAGGTAGGGCAGTTTGATGTATTATTAAGCCAGATTGAAATCACTAAAAAATCAGATGAAGTTGCGGAAGAGCGTTATGTAGTTTCTCAAAACCGGTACCTGATCGGCAAAATTGATATCACCAACCTGAATATTGCGCTTACTGAAAAAGATAATGCCAAGCGTAGCTATGTTGGCGCATTGCGTTCATTCTGGACTTCGTATTATGATTTAAGGAGACTGACATTATATGATTTCACTAACAGGCGGTTACTTTATATTCCAGATTAAGAGTACAATTATCCAAAGACAAAAAGAATGAATGATTACTGGGTCAATTCTAATAGTGAATTTATGCTACTTTAAATTATGTTTATGATTGAAGACAATCTCTCCAGGATAATTGTCTTGTAATAGACGGTAGCATGAAGGCTTATACAACAATTATTACAGGTGCAGGCAGTGGAATGGGCCAGCATCTGGCACAAACCCTGGCGAGCCTGAGTCATAGGCTCTGCCTCATTGACCTGGACGTATCTAAGACTCAGGAAAATTTACCGGAATCAGAGCATCTCTTTTATTTTAAAATGGACGTACGGAATACGGATTCCTGGCAGGCGGTAGTAAAGGAGACTATAGGCCGATATGGACAAGTGGATTACCTGATCAATTGTGCTGGCATTGTTCAGCCATCGTTCATTTACAATGCTCCCTTTTCTGATGTTGATCGGCACTTCGACATCAATACCAAGGGAAGTATTTACGGAACAATGATAGTTGGCGATCACATGAAACGGGAGGGCAGTGGTCATATTATCAATATTGCATCACTGGCAGGAATTGCGCCCATTCCGGGGATTGCCTTATACAGCGCTTCAAAGTTTGCCATCAGAGGGTTTACCCATGCTGCAGCTTTTGAATATGAACCGTTCGGAGTTGCCATTAGTGTTGTTTGTCCTGACTTGGTAAAAACACCCATGTACGATCACGAACTTACATTTAAGGAAGAGACCGCCCTTGTGTTTTCTGGCAATATCAAATCGCTTTCACCTGCTGATGTGACGCGCGAAATTCTAACCTTGATGAAGACGAAGAAACGCGAAATTTGTATTCCTGCTTCGCGTGGAAGATTGGCAAAACTTGCAGCATTGTGGCCCTGGCTGGCCGACAAGGTGCGATCTTCGCTAACCAAAAAGGGATTGAAACAAATGAAAAAACTGGAGGGGGAAAAGACGGGTTGATCTACCCGATCAGGCAAGGGATTTCTTCATCAGCACATCTGTCTGTATATCGGTACCCAACACAAATTGATGCGAGCCATAATAGGTAAACCCCCAACGCTCGTAAAACTTGCGAGCACGCACATTGTTTTCCCATACTCCTAACCAAATGGTTTCATATCCCGATTGTTGAGCATAGTCGAGACAAAAGGACATTAATTCGGCACCGAATTTTTTGCCCAGGTACTTGTGTAGTACATAAATCCTTTCCAACTCAATGGCTTGGGTATCTGCAGGCTGATCAGGGTTATTACCTGAGCGAAATTTGATATAACCAACTATTTCCTTGTTCAGCCATGCCAGAAAAAAGCGGGAATGTTGATCGGACAGTTCATGTTTAATTTTCTCCAATGTAAAACTTTCCGCGAGGTAAGCATCCATGTCTTCTTTCTTGTTTACCGGGCCAAAGGTTTCGATAAAGGTAGAACGACTGATATCCAATACGCGCTGTGCATCCTGCAGGGTTGCTGCTTTTATGGAAAGTGTCCCGGGTGCCATCAGAATTCTTTTTTCTTAGGTATTGCAAACTGATTATTAATGATACCCCGAAATTGACGAATGGTAACTGTTTCCCTGTGCATCTACCAGGCAAAAGCTGCTGTTTAATCCTCCCGACTTTGCAACATTTAATTTCGAAAGTTCTTTCCCTGTAGTCTGATCAAGGGAATAGAGAAATCCTTTCTGGGTTCCGAAATACAAAGCGTCTCCATATACTGTTGGGCTTGATACAACTTCACCCGTTACCCGGGTTTTCCACAGCAGCGTGCCATCAGTTGAAAAGGCATACATGAAGTTATCGTTGCTGCCCACAAATACGACATTGTCTTTAACCGCAGGACTTGAATAGATTGGGCCGCCTGTTTTTACTTTCCATTGCTCTTCCCCGGTAAGCGCATCATAGGCGTATAAATAGGTGTTGGTGCTGGCTGCAAAAACAAGTTGGCCTGCCACTACGGGACTTGATTCATACCCTGCAGTCCCAGAAGTTTTCCATGCATCCTCACCTGTTTGCTTATGGAAGGCATGAAAAGATTTGTCATAATTTCCGATATACACAATCTCACCCGCGGTAGCCGGGCTGCAATAATTGATTAAACTTGTGGTGTTTGCTTTCCAATACAATGCCCCGGTTGTTTTGTTTACGGAGTAGATATTCCCATCATAATTTCCGATATACAATGTATCATTTAATAGCGTAGGGCTAGAGGAGATTAATCCTTCCGTTAGCAAACTCCATTTTTGAATACCAGTAATGGCATCAACGGCATAAATCTTTTTATCAATGCTGCCAAAGTAAACAACATTGTTATTCACGATGGGGCTTGACGTAACCCATCCTTCCGTTACGAACTTCCATTTCAGGCTGCCCGTTGTGGCGTCAAGGGCATAAAGGGTATTGTCGTTGCTGCCGATATAAAGCGTGTTGTTACGAACAGTTGGGCTGGAATTAATTTCTCCAGAAGTAACATATTGCCATTTTACTTCTCCAATGGAAGCATCGATGGCATACACAATACCGTTAGTGCTTGCACCATATACCATCAAGTCAACTTTTTCGAACGGATCAGGATCATCATCC
>CAZCRJ010000136.1:0-392 GCA_964501015.1 uncultured Roseivirgaceae bacterium
CACGTACATTTATTTTGCTGAAAATGTATATTTAATTCGTGCCTCTATTTTGTTGAACGGAGAGGTTAAAAATGGTCTCAATGCCGGAAGCTTTCTTAAAGGCATGGAGCTGATGTCTTCCCAAACACAGTTGGAGGATGAAATGGGGATATTAAAATCGTATAGCCTTTCCGAAAACACCATTCAAAAGCTTGACTTTGGGATATCCTATTATGCCAAATCAAATTTCCGTTCGTTCGAACCGGCCGGGGAGAACTTTCCTTTTATTATTGAACTGGACTCTACAGTGAATCAACTCGTAGGCGTACCAATATTTATTGAGCGAACATCCGATAGTACGTATTCCGTTACAGCCTCTTCGGGTAAAGCAGGTACGTTTAACTTTTATACCA
>CAZCRJ010000136.1:445-3875 GCA_964501015.1 uncultured Roseivirgaceae bacterium
GGTGGTGTCCCGCGTTGAAATTAACGGGAAGGGCTTAGTGAATGACCATTTTAGTAAGCGAAATTTGAAGTTTAAAGTGAACTTTAAATCGCCTTTGAATTACACCACCGATACGGAGTATTATTTTATAATTAATAACCTGAATTCATTGGCGGAAACGTATCGGGAAAAATTGACGATTAAACCAGTTGGGTTGGAGTCCAATTTGGTAGAAGTTACCCTAAAAACAACAAATGCCGAAATGGGAATTGCATTTCTCAATACCCTATTGGAGGTTTACCGTACGAATGAGCTCATAAAGAAAAATGACTTAGGGTTTAAAACCATTAAGTTCATTGATGACCAGCTAGGTGGAGTATCGAATGAACTTCGCCAGGTTGAAAGTTCGTTGGAATCCTTCAGGGCGCGTAATAATATATTGGATATTAATACAACAGCAGAGAACCTCACCAAGAATCTTGATAAACTTGAATCCGATAAATCCGTACTGGAACAAAAACTCAAATACTACCGGTACATTGCTACATCCCTGGATAAGGATGCCAATCTGCAAAATATAGGCGCTACTTCCACCTTTGGCTTTGAAGATCCGCTCTTGAATAACCTGCTCATGGAATTAGCACGCCTTAATCAGGAACGTACCGGACTGAATTACAGCGCAAAGGAAGGTAATCCTGTGGCAGAAGTGCTGGAACTTAAAATAACGGGCGTAAAACGAACGCTTGTTGAAAATGTAAATAATTTTATCAGAGCCTCAGCTCAGGCCCTAGCGGACTTGAACAATAAAATATATGAAGTACGCAGAGTAGAACAAGGATTGCCACGTAGTGAACGGGAATTGGTAAATATTAAACGACAGTTTGATTTTAATGATAATGTGTACAACTATTTATTGGAGAAAAGGGCAGAAGCTGGTATTGCCATCGCCTCGAACACGGTAGAGAAAACAATTGTTGACCGCGCCAAACAAATTGGTTACGGACCTATTGCTCCGAATAAAAAAATCATCCTGGGGGCAACCTTTTTGGTCAGTCTTATTTTTTCCGTTGGACTTATTGTTTTTAAAGATGTCCTCAACGACAATATTATAACTATTCAGGATGTAGAGAAGCACAGCAACATTCCCTTTATAGGGATCATTTCCCACGGGAGCAAACGCGAACTCTCCTCGTCTATTGTAGCACAAACTAAATCTGCTGTTGGTGAGTCGTTTCGTTCCTTGCGCGTTAACCTTCAATACTTAACCCTTGGTAAGGAGAGCAATGTCATTGGTGTTACTTCATCTGTGGAAAGTGAAGGCAAAACATTTTGTTCTGCTAATCTGGCGGTGGCCATGACACAAGCGGGGAAACGAGTCGTTGTTATTGATTCTGATTTAAGACGTCCCAAAGTGGCTACCTATTTCCGGTTAAAAAACGATAAAGGACTTTCCAGTTACCTGATAGGGAGCAGCCAGCTCAAAGAAATTATTACGCCTACCACCATTAAAGGGCTTGATGTGATTACGTCTGGTCCAATACCCCCCAATCCACTCGATCTGATCGGGCTCGAAAAAATGGAGGAGCTTATTACCACGTTAAAGCAAACCTATAATACAATCATTATTGATTCACCACCTATAGGGTTTGTTTCTGAATACATCATATTAATGAAATATACTACCGCCAATATTTACGTAGTACGCTCCAACTACACCAATCGGTATCTGCTTCATAAGATTAACCGATTGTATGAAGAAAAGAAAATCAAGAACGTAAGTATCTTATTGAATGATTTTAAAGCCTCACCGAATGGCTATAACTATGTTTACGGTTAAGTAGGCGGGGAGTACGATTATACCGCTATGCTTCTAAAACGACTTATTCCAACACGCTTTCATCGATATTTAGAGAATATTTCGTGGTTAATTTTTGAAAAGGGATTTACCCTGGTGGTGGGCATGGTGGTGGGTATTTATGTGGCCCGGTATCTTCAGCCCGAAAATTTTGGATTACTCAACTACTCCATAAGTTTTGTCAGTATTTTCTCTGCATTCTCCACATTGGGTTTGGATCAAATTATTGTTCGCGAACTAGCCAAAGAGCCGGGCAATCAGCGTGCGCTACTGGGAACAGGTTTCATCCTAAAACTGATAGGGTCAGGAGTGCTTTTCTTACTGATGGTATTCATTCTACTGTTTATGAAGCATGATTCGTTTACCAATACCCTAATCATGATTATTGCAGCCGCTGAACTATTTAAAGGCTTTGAAGTAATCAGCTATTTCTTTCAATCACAAACATTATCCAAGTATGTTGTACGTGTTCAAGTATTCATTAACCTGTTTTTGAGTGTACTAAAAATAGGATTTGTATTTTTTCACGCTCCTCTAATTTGGTTTGTTTTTAGTATCCTATTAGGCACGTTTCTCAATGCGGTAGGCTTTGCTTATTCGTATTATAAAAGAGAAGGGTCGTTATGGAAGTGGATGTTTAAAAAATCGCTTGCCTTTTCGTTATTGCGTGAGTCATGGCCATTGGCACTTTACGGTATTGCCTTACACATACAGGCACGAATTGATCAGGTAATGCTGGGCAAGATGTTAGATACTGCAGAAGTAGGGCAGTATTCAGTAGCCTTAAAGTTCATTGAGATATTTGGTTTTATGCCTATGGTGATTATGAGTACCTTTTCACCGGCTATTATACGGGCCAAAGGAACGAGCGAAGAGCTGTATCATAGCCGGCTAACCAATTTATATCGGCTTATGTTTCTCACCTTTCTAGTGATCGCGTTGCCTATCTTTTTTTTTGGTGAACAGGTCATTACGTTTTTATACGGAATCGAATATCAGTCAGCAGGATATTTATTATCGTTGTTTGCGGTGCGTCTTTTTTTCTCCAATATGGGAGTGGGGAAATCGGTATTCATTGTCAATGAAAGTTTATTTAAGTATTCATTACTCACCGTAATCCTTGGCGCCATCACAAATATTGCCCTTAATTATTTTCTTATTCCCCTATATGCTTCTGTTGGCTCCATTGTTGCCAGTATAATCTCGTTCACCATCAGCATTTTTTTGGTGGACATTTTATTTAAGAAAACAAGGGAGAATCAACAACTCATGTTTAAAGGGATATTTTCCTTTTGGAGACTAAAAGACATCGTGTAAAAATGATACGCTTCAAACCCGATCCGGATAACCTGTATACCTGTCCGCAGTGCAACACCCGCACTCCGCGTATAGAGGAAATCGTATTGGATTCTGTAAACGTATTTGCCCATTGTATATGTACGCAATGCGGCTTAAAATTTAACCAGGTAGTACCGGTGGGGCATACTGTTGACCATGCGCTGCACTACGGGAGCGAAAATAAAATGGAATATAAGCATGCTGATTGTCCGGATTGGCTTTCGGATACTGTTTTTAAGTCGCATACTACCATTAAGC
>CAZCRJ010000136.1:3885-6995 GCA_964501015.1 uncultured Roseivirgaceae bacterium
TCTATAAGCACGTAAAGGAGGTAGTAGTCCTAAACACGCTTGACTCGCTTTATGGACATGTATTACTGAAACTCTACAATGCCTTTCATCATTTAGATCATCACCAGGAGTTAGGGCTCATTATCATCATACCGAAAAATTTTAAATGGTTAATTCCGCAAGGGTGCGCAGAAGTCTGGATTGTGGACATCAAACTCAGCAACCTGGTGTATGGATACAGTGCACTACAGAAGTTTGTGGCTGATCAGTTTTCACGATTTGACACGGTGTACCTTAGTTACGCCTATTCACATCCTATGCTAAGCAGTATAGACGCTAAGCGATTAACTGGAATGGAGCCTTTTAATCTTGACCGTTTCAGCACCCATGCTCCTGTAGTTACATTTATTCTGCGCGAAGACCGATGGTGGTTCAAACGTCCGATGGATTATTGGTTTTACCGGATATGCCGAAAGTACGGATTTCTATCCTGGGGAAGTCGCGTGCTTACAGAAAGGCAAAACCAATTAGTACGAAAAACAATCCGATCACTACAGAAGCAAATACCGGATGTTCAAATACAGGTAATTGGTTTAGGGGCGAAGCGGAAGTTGGTACAGGGTGTTACCGATTACAGAACGTCAACAGTAAATGGTGAAGTAGAAAAGGAATGGTGTCGGGTATATGCGATGAGCCATGTGGTTATTGGTGTTCATGGTTCCAATATGCTTCTGCCTACGGCCCTGGCAGCCGGCTGCGTTGAAATATTGCCGGAGGACCGCTATGGCAATATGGTGCAGGATATCTCAGTTCGGTATGCCGATCGGCAACAATTGTTTTTGTACCGGTTTGCCGATCAATATTCAAGTCCAAAAGCGATTGCCAATAAAGCAATCGCCATGATCAAGGACTACCCACAATTTAAGCGAAATATGACTATAAATGGCTACAATCAATATCATGATCTGATTGGTTTTGCCCAATGATGAGCATCATTGATAACCAACGCTGAGGTTATCACCTTTGATTCAAAACATTTCCAATGCCTTCATTTTCGCCTGTTTCACCTTTACGTACAGCAGTCTTACTGGTCATTTTTAACCGACCGGATACAACCAGACTGGTATTTGATGCTATCCGAAAGGCTAAGCCACCGCGCCTTTATATAGCTGCGGACGGTCCACGACCAGGGGTGGAAAGTGACATTGTGAAATGTAAAGAGGCGCGAATGATACTGGAAGAGGTAGACTGGGAATGTGAGGTGAAAACGCATTTTAGTGAAGCAAATTTAAATTGTGGTATAGGCCCTTCCACAGCGTTTACCTGGTTTTTTGAACATGAAGAAGCTGGAATTATTCTGGAAGATGATTGCTTGCCCTCCCAAAGTTTTTTCTGGTTTTGCGAAGAATTATTAGAGCGTTACCGGTTTGATAGTCGCATAATGCACATCGGAGGAAACAATTTCTTGAATGGCGAACAGAAGCAGAATGCATACTCCTATTACTTTTCCAAGAGCGGGCACATTTGGGGCTGGGCAACCTGGCGCAGGGCCTGGAATATGTTTGACTATACCATCCACTTATACACTCAACTCAAACAGAAGAACTATTTTGATTCCATTTTTTCGAGTGCAATCGAAAAGCTGTACAGGCTTCGAAAGTTTGATATGACAGTTAACAGCAGCCGGGTGGATTGGTGGGATTACCAATGGGATTTCGCCCGCTATGTAAATTCAGGTCTTGCCATTGTTCCGAAAATAAATTTAGTGAAGAATCTTGGCTTCGGGAAAGACGCCACGCATACACAAAACGGCAATAGTAAGAGTGCTTCCCTGGAAGCGGGCACTATAGAATTTCCCTTGCAGCACCCGCCTTTCATCCTGCGGGATTTTGAGTCGGATTCCAGGTACTTTAAAAATTTCATACAAGATGCCATGCTCGCAAAAGTAGGGCAGCTCGTTTCATGAGGCTACAAAATTGACGTAAAATGAATCACACAACATATTCCGAAGAGCAACGTATCGAACAAGCCACGCCTGTACTGTTTATTATTTTTAACAGACCCGAAACGACACGTAAGGTTTTTGAGGCTATAAAAATGGCTAAGCCTACTCGGTTGTATATAGCCGCTGACGGACCCCGCCCGAGTATAATAGGAGAGGAGGAGCGCTGCCTGCAAGCCAGAAAAATAACAGAAGAAGTGGACTGGAATTGCGAGGTTAAAACCTTATTTAGCCAATCCAACATGGGGTGTGGTAAAGGTCCGTGCACGGCCATCAGTTGGTTTTTTGAACATGAAACAGAAGGAATCATTTTGGAAGATGATTGCCTTCCTTCGCCAACCTTTTTTCGATTTTGTTCAGAACTGTTGGAACGCTACCGCTACGATACGCGGGTGATGGAAATTGGCGGAAATAATTTTGATGATAAGCACCTGCAGGACGAAGACTCCTATTGGTTTTCAAACCATATCTATATCTGGGGATGGGCTACATGGAAAAGAGCATGGCAGTTCCATGACTTTCATATGCATCAATACCCGGAGATCGAAAAAAACGGATACCTGGATGATTCTTACGACACCATATACGAACGTGATTTTTACCAGTATGTGTTTAAAAAGATGCACACTGGCGATGCAGTAACCAACTCACAATCCATTTGGGATTATCAATGGCAATTTGCCTGTAAGATTAACTCCGGATTAATCATTGTGCCTAATCGTAATTTGGTTCAAAATCTCGGATTTGGCGATCAAGCTACCAACACCATTAATCCTAGTGGTGTAGGACATAATCTAAAACAAGAAGAGATGAGCTTTCCATTGAAACACCCTGAATTTGTTATGGTAGACACAGCACGGGATAAAGCGGTGTTCCGAAAAGTTAGTACAACATGGTCATCGCGCTTAAAGTCTCAGGCCAAATCCATCATTCCTAAAAAAATTGTAGAGTCTGTTCTTAAGCCATTAATCGCTGTATTTACTTGAGCTAAATTTTTTTTCGGTTTGCCATGTATAAACGAGATGTAGTCAACTTCCTGTTCCTGATAAGCTTTCCAGTGTTTGGAATAGGATCCTACTTTTCTGCTGTTCATAGCCCTTCTGTGGGATACATTATTTCTGTTTCACCT
>CAZCRJ010000137.1:0-6961 GCA_964501015.1 uncultured Roseivirgaceae bacterium
CAAAGGAAACTCCAGGTGGCCCGGAAAAGGGAAAAATCATTAGCAGTGCAGCCCGCCAGAGAGGAATCGAAAATAAAGAAATTAAGGCAGTAGGATCTGGCCAAAATTCTTCACGTCCTGACCATGCCGGTAAACCTGAAGTAAAGGGTCAAAAACCTGCAGTTACTGGCAAATCAATGGCACATCCCCCCTCACGTCCTAAACCAGGTGGAATTATCGGGGGCTAAAATTTCAAACTCTAAGGAGTTAGTTGGCTTTAGGGTTTAATAATGAACGTCTCTTTCTGGAATTACCGGTAGAGACGTTTCCTTTTTATAGGGAGTGGATAGTTTAGATTTGGTTAATTTTTACCGATATTTGACAACTATGATCCGCATATTCTTCTTTTGTTGCGCCCTTTCATTAATTACGCTATCCATTAGCTACGGACAGAGTGATCCAGCTAAGGAGGTGCCTGCTGCAAATACGAAAAAGGGTACCGAGAAAAATATTCCAGAAACGAAAAATACCAGGGAAATTAAAAGTGTTCCATCTACAAATCCCGGGAACGCGAAACCCGCTAAAATTTCAAGTGCTGCCAGGCCCAGCACTATTCGTCCTAATCAACCTATAAACACTGGTAAACCTCCTGTTAAAGGTAAGCCAGCGAACACTGGAAAACCACCTGGAAAGTAAAACAATGAAAGGACCATTGACACTTGCTTTTAAGGGTATAGAATCGCGAAGATATCTGACGGTATTTTTAGTGATTGGTTTTATGGGATTAGCTTCTTCACTTTTTGCATTAACCGATCAAACCGGGAAAGAACAGCCGAAAGATTCAGTGGTATATGATTTTCTATTTATCGGAGCGAAGTACCAGAATCAGTTTACTTTTCTAGGTCGAAACTTCGGACAAAAAATTCCGTTCGCAACAGCCGATATAACCTACTTTACCAATTTCAATTTTTGGGTAAGTGCTTCCAGCTACCAGTTTTTTGATCCTGCCATACCCTTCCAGTCGTCTATTGCTGCCGGGTATGTTGGTGATATATCAAAAAATGTTGATTTCTCCATAAGCTATACCAATTTCTTGATTCCACCATCTGGCGAAATTTCAACATTGCAATCACTCGGATTTATACAAGGTACAATCGGCTTGGATTGGAAGTATGTATACTCCACGTTGCAAGCTCAGGTAATGACCTACAGCACACCTGACGTCTTTATTACCTCACAGCACTCACGCTACTTTGAGTTCAACAAAAAACTTTTTGGAAAGATAACCGTGTCCTTTCAGCCGGCCATCATGTTTACGTTAGGAACAAGCCGATTTTACTATTCAGAAAGTGAGGCATTGGTTGGGCGTGGCCGGTCTGTTGTAAATGGAAAGCCTGTTGCTACAGCTATTACGGGCAACCTTGGTAGTGTACCAGTTGGGGCTATTACGGAACCCGGAAATGGTAATTCCGGTAGTAACGGTAATTCAGGTAATAATGGCAACGCGGGGGGTAATGGAAATGGAAATGCGGGAGGTAACGGGAACGGAAATTCCGGAGGAAATGGCAACCCGGGGAATCCCGGAACACCTCCATCACCTGCTGAAGAGCCGGTTGTGAGTGATGATGGAACGAACTTGCAGTTTTTAAGTTGGGAGGCCGCCTTACCGATAACTTTTCAATGGGGAAGTTTTACAGTAGAGTTATCTAACCGATATGCAATACCACTGAACACTATTACTAATGATCCTTCCCGCCCGGTATTTTTTCAGGGCATTGATTTGGTATACAACCTGCCCATAGGCAGAAAGCGTAAAAGTAAATAATGAGAACTCTTATTGTTGAAGATCAAGGGGATCTGGCAGAGGAGATTAAGAGTTTTCTGGAAAAGGAACGGTACGTATGTGATATAGCCTCTACGTTTAAAGACGCCTCAGAAAAACTTGCCGTTAACCCCTTTGATTTTGTTTTGATTGATCTTGGATTACCGGATGGTGATGGCATGACGTTGCTCCAGGATGCAAAGAAAACCCAAAAGACAGCAATTTTTATCATCATTACAGCACGCGGTGAAATTCAGGATAAAGTTGAGGGTTTAAGCAGTGGTGCTGATGATTACCTCGCAAAACCATTTTCATTTTTAGAATTAAAGGCCAGGATGCAGGCCATCCTTCGCAGAAAAAGTGGCTGGAATGATTCGGCTATTTCTTTTTCAGAATTTGTTATGGACACCGAAAGCCGCACGGTGAGCCACCAGGGAAAAGAGATTACCCTTACCAAAAAGGAATTTGATTTATTGTACTTTCTCCTTATTCATAAGAATAAAGTCATCAACCGGTATCAACTGGCCGAACATATCTGGGGCGAGTATATGGAAGATGACCATCAGAGCAATTTCATTGATGTGCATGTAAAAAATGTAAGAAAGAAACTGGGTGTATTTGCCCCGGTAGACTGGCTCGAAACAGTGCGCGGTGTTGGCTACAGGATTCAATTTTAATTTTTTTTAGGTGCGGTTATCCACAAAAATGATACTCTTTAACCTGTTGGCGAAGGGGGTTATATTATTGGGATTCTTACTGGCCGGACCATACCTGCTCAAACAGTTTTCACTTAATTATACAGACGACCGCCTGGCCGAAAAACGAGAACAGGTATTGGCCATTATCGAAGATGAAGGCATTGAAAGTTTCTTTTATGGGGGCGAAAGTGGTTATGGCAGTTATAATTTATTAAAGGAAGAGTATATCTCACTGGAGAAAGTTTCCGATAGCCTGGCACAGGATACGATCTTCAACGAGGAGCGCATCATTGAAGATGAAATAGTGATGTACCGGGTGCTGGCGTTTACCTTCGCAAGGGATGAAGCGGTGTACCTGCTTGAAATCGGCAGAAGCTTATCCACCATTCAACAAATAGAACGGGTAATCTCTACCTTCATCTACATAGCCTTCACAGCATTCATTGTATTGTCCGTTTTTCTGGATACCACCTTCCACAGTATTTTATTACGACCCTTTCATCAAATAATTTATGATAAACTTCCTGAAATAAAGGAACCTCAACAATATGCCCATCAGCCAATTGAAACACGTACTACCGATTTCCGAATATTGGATGAAGCCATTAGCGATATGATGACCCGCATCCAGCAGGTATTTAACCGTGAACGAGAATTTATTGCGCATGCTTCACATGAATTGAGAACACCCATATCGGTGCTACAATCCAAGATTGAGAATATGCTGACCAATACTGAACTGAACGAACAGGATGTTCAACGGTTGATGGACATGCAACAAACAATTCAGCGATTTAAACACCTTGTTAATTCCCTGTTGTTCATCTCAAAAATAAGCAACGCCCAGTTTGTAAAAGATGAAGAAGTTGATTTGATTCTGCTGGTGCATGAGCTGGAAGAGGAGTGGGGACCGGTGGCCGGAGAGAAAGGATTGCATTTCAGTTTACAGGCAAATGAGCCCATCAAAATCCCCCGTTCGAATTATTCAATGGTGGTAATGATGATCCAGAATGCACTGATTAATTCAATCCGCTACACTCCTAAAAAGGGCACTATTCAACTAATGGTTTATCATGAAAATAATCTGGCCACGGTAGAGGTAAAAGATACAGGCCCGGGAATTAAACCGGAATTGCTGGAACAGGTAAACCGGGGGATGGTCTTTTTGAAAGATGCAAAAAGTGAAAAATCCGGATTTGGGTTACAGATCATGCACAAAATTGCAGCCTATCTTAATGTGACATTAACCATAAACAGCGGTTCAGCAGGGACAACCATTAGGTTTACCTTTCCACCCATCACGGGGTAACATTACAGAAAACCTGATCGAAAAATAATAACGGGGAACACTGCACCTGCTCTGAATGTGGATTCATCTTTTGGTAACTCAAGAAAGCCATCACCTTTGTTCAGGTTTACAAAATCACCTGAACCGCCACCCACAACCGGATATGCAGTAAGCATACCATTTTCGTTTTGTAAACTCACCTGAAGAAAATAGGTAAGCGAAGGCGGGAAATCAAAAGCCTGTGCCAAAACCGCCTGGGATAGTTTTACTTGTTGTCCCAATTGTACCATCATCCATGGTTTTATATACTTATAAAAGCACATATAGGTGGACACCGGATTACCGGGAAGTGCAAAGACTACTTTATTTTTTGCTGAGCATCCAAACCAAAATGGTTTTCCGGGCCGCTGACTAACGTGGTGAAATAATTTACGAACACCAAGTTCAGTTAATGCTTCAGGGATGAAATCAAATTTGCCTTTCGAAACACCTCCAGATAAAATTAATACATCATATACCTGAAGTATTTTAGCTAATTGTTGTTGTATGACATTCCGGTCATCAGGAAGATGAAAACGATCAGCATCCCACCCCATCTCACGCATAGCAGCCTGCAGGGCATAAACATTGGACTGCCGGATTTGGTGTGGTTCCGGCAACTCAGAAATTCCCACAAGCTCATCTCCACTGGAAAGTATGGCCGTTTTTGGATAGGCATAAACAGAAACGCTCGCTTTGCCCAATGAAGCTAATAGGGCAACTTCTGCTGCGGACAGCATCTTACCTGTTTGCAGCAAACATTCCCCCCTTCGTGCATCAGCACCTTGTTTATGGATACTCATTCCGGGGGAAACAGCATCGTGTATAATCCGGACGCTACCATCCTTAATAACAAGGTCTTCGTAGCGGATAACCGTATCGGTGCCTTCCGGTAACATCGCGCCCGTCATTACCTCTATACACTTATGGATATCCGATAAGGTTTGTGGCGGACTTCCCGCAGCCTGTACGGACTCGATCGTATACAAATGGTCCGTCTTGAAACCTGAGGAATGGATGGCGATTCCATCCATGGCCACCCGGTTGAAGGGTGGAAAATCACGATCGGCAAAAACATCCTCAGCCAGCACACGACCTATCGTTTTTTCCAGTTCACACTGTATTACTAAAGGCTTAATGTTAATCGACTGAATGATTTGCCATGCTTCTTCTACGGATACCATAAATTAAAGTGTTAAATTTCTACCGTAATGAACTATTGACTGCACGCATGAAAGGTAAAGAATTTACTCATATAGATGAATCAGGCAATCCCCGTATGGTGGATGTATCGGATAAACAAATTACTAAACGTATAGCACGTGCCGAGGCCATTGTTGAGGTTGGTCCATCCATATTGAACCTCATTCGCGACAACGAACTGATTACGAAGAAGGGACCCGTATTTCAAACCGCCATTATTGCCGGAATTATGGCCGCAAAAAAAACCGCGGAACTTATTCCTATGGCTCATCCTATCGGAATGGAAGATTGCCAGGTTTTCATTACCGCAAGAGAAAACGACATCCTTATCGAGAGTGTTGTATCCATTTCCTCGAAAACCGGTGTAGAAATGGAAGCGCTTACTGCAGTTAGCATAGCCGCCCTTACCATCTACGATATGTGCAAAGCACTTTCTCATGATATAACTATTTCAGGAATCAGGCTAATGAAAAAGACAGGAGGTAAACAGGACTTTAACCGCAGCACACTATGACGCTAAGAAAAAGATTGTATCGCATACTGGAGCCCAGTGAAAAAGGTGGGGGAGCTGTAGACCGTATCTTTGAATATTTACTCATCAGTATTATTATCCTGAATATCATTGCTATTGTTCTCGAATCTGTAGAGGATGAGTATATCCTGTTCGAAGGTATCTTTTATTATTTCGAGATATTCTCCGTTGTCTTTTTTACGGTGGAATATATTGCCCGCATTTATTCAATAGTCGAAAATCCAAAGTATCACCATCCGGTTACCGGGAGGCTCCAATATGCTAAATCTTCTATGGCCATTGTTGACCTACTGGCATTTCTTCCATTTTACTTAACCTTCCTTCCGATCGATTTGCGGGTTCTCCGGATGTTCAGACTGATGGCCCTCTTTCGTATGTTCAAGATTGCTCGGTATATGCAAGCGCTTGAAATCTTTAAGCGTGTAATTTTTGAGCGTAGGGAACAGCTGGTGTTAAGCTTTGTCTTTATTCTGTTTATCCTGATTATCATTTCATTTTTCATGTTTTATGCTGAGCATGATGCGCAGCCCAATAAATTTGGCTCAATACCCGAGGCCATGTGGTGGGGTGTGGCCACACTGACCACCGTTGGCTATGGCGACATTGTGCCGATTACACCTTGGGGTAAAATACTAGGTGGATTGTTCGCGATAGCAGGCGTTGGATTTTTGGCTCTACCAGCCGGTATTCTTTCTTCCGGATTCTTTGAATTGTTGCACAAACCTCAGGGCAAGAAACATTCCTGTCCACATTGTGGTAAGGACTTCCATGATTAACACTGACCTTAACGGGTTGATATTAAGCGGTGGGAAAAGCCTGCGCATGGGGTATGATAAAGCCCTGATTGCCTACCATGGCAAACCCCAGCGGGAGTATGTATTCGAACTCCTGGGGCCATATTGTCATAAGGTGTATACTTCCTGCAAAGGAATAGAAGGTATTCCTGAATACCTGAATCCGTTACCGGATCAGTATGATTTTGATTCTCCACTAAACGGAATTCTAACAGCCTTTGCTACAGGTGTTGATCAGGCATGGTTAACTATTCCTGTAGACATGCCCATGATTGATGCAGAAGGCATTGAGTATATTCTTCATCATCGTAATCCTGAAAAAGTAGCAACCTGTTTTTATGATTCAACAGGGAAATTGCCCGAACCACTGCTCACCCTTTGGGAGCCTTTGGCCGGTAAAAAACTTCTTTCTTATTTTTCTGGTGGAGGAATCAGCCCGCGTGAATTTCTGATGAAGGAGGAAATAAACCTTCTTCAGTCGCCTCATCCGAAGTACCTGTTAAATGTCAATTCTCCTGATGACCTGGGGCTGATCTTAAAATCTTACATCGAAACCGATTGAAAATGCTATTTTTTCGCGAACGATTGCGGAAAGCGGTAAATACC
>CAZCRJ010000138.1:0-6953 GCA_964501015.1 uncultured Roseivirgaceae bacterium
ATTGGCAACTCCCTTGGATTAATCAAATTTCAGTTTCCAAGTAATCATACCATCTTTCTACACGACACCAATCATCCAAGTTTATTCTCCAGAAATTACCGGGCGCTTAGTTCCGGGTGCATACGGATTGATCATCCCTTTCAACTCACTTCTTATTTAATCCGAGAAACTGCGTGGAGTGATGAACAAGTTGCAAAAGTAATCAAGTCAGGAAAAACCCAGACCATCATTCTACCCAAGTATGTCCCCATACAAATCATTTACATTACCGTCTTGGTGAACAAAAATAACAACGTCCAGTTTGCAGAGGATATTTATGGCTGGGATGAAGTACTCATCAGAAGTTTATTCTGAGTCTTCCTTAAGATTTGTTTTTACTAATTTGCTGGAAGCAAAATACGATTGATCCGGATAATAAATAAACAATACAGTGCCCCCGGCTAAATCATTAACGATCTCCTTATAAATATCCATAGGGACGGCCGGGCATCCATGGCTTCGTCCAAGCCGGCCAACTTTTTTAACATACGATTCACTTACATAATCAGCGCCATGCATTACAATGGCCCGCTGTTCTGCCAGGTGATTAATATCTTTTTCAGTACCATGAAGTTTCATTGATAGACCGTGCTTACCAATGTAGGTGCGTCCTGTTATATAAAAACCAAGACTGGTTTGATAGGAGTTGGGAGTATTGGAGAATGTTGTGGCGTATTCATCTCCGGTGTTACGGCCATGCGCCACCAATGAGTGGTAGATTACCTTTTTTGCTTTCAGATCAATTACCCAAAGTCTTTTTTCCTTACTGGATTTACTAAAATCAATTAGCGTTAAGCGTTCTTTTGTGTCCGATAGTGTGTGAGTTTCCTTGAGGTTGTAATATCCAGCTAACCCTTTATTGAATACGTGATAATCCGTTATTGCAGCATCATCAAAATCAATTTGTTCATAAAGTGATTTCGCTATCGATTCAAAGTCATCTGGAGGGAGTGAAGTGGTTGCTTCTGGTAGTACTTCAGGGATATTTAACGAGAATAGAAAAAAAATCAGGCTGATCAAAGGCTGCATTGGTGTAGCGTGTTGGTTTAAGTATATAGGTGTATTGACAAACCCTGTTTTAAAATAGTTCCAGTTAATTGAATCTCTCGAGAAAAATGGCGTTGAAGCTTTTAAACCAGAAAGGCAAAAGACTATAAAAAATGTCTTAATTCGAAACAGCAAGCGTTCAAATAGCCAAAAGGTTGTTTTTATGACATTTTAGCCGGTAAGAGGATGCTTTCGCTACTATTATCTAAATCTTAATTATACAGGATTTATTGGTTCTATTGGATCTTTCTGAGTTTTATGGAGGTATAAAGTTTGTGTGGGGTAGGCAAATTCAATACCCTCGTTGGTGAACGCCTCATAGATCCGGTAATTCACATCCTGTATAATGTCCATATATTCTTTATAGTCAGAAGTCTCCACAAAAAATACCACTTCAAAATTCAGACTGAAGTCGCCATAGGCAGAAAAGTGTACGCGGTCAGGGGTTGTGAGGGGTTCACTTATTACGATCTCGGTAATGAGAGCCGGTATTTTCTTAAGTTTTTCAAGGCTAGTACCATACACCACACCAACAGTAAAGATGGCACGTCTTTTCTCCAGTCTTCTGAAGTTGTGTATACGCGAACCGGTAAGATTCGAATTGGAGATAACCAATTGTTCACCGGAAATGCTTTTAATCCGCGTAGTTTTTATACCGATAAATTCAACTGTTCCACGCTTATCATCCACAACGATGAAGTCTCCTACTTCGAATGGGCGGTCAAAGAATATCACAAAGTAATTGAAGAGATCCCCTAGAATATTTTGTGCTGCAAGGGCAATAGCAATACCTCCTATTCCAAGTCCGGTAATGATGGCCGTAACATCATACCCCAGGTTATCAAACAGAAAAACAGCGCCAATTGCCCAGATGGTGATATTTATGACCACCATTATGCCGGTAATCTGTTTTAACTTAGACTCTCCATTTTCAAGTTTCAGCACATAGGCCTCTAGGGCAGTGCGAATAATGTTCAGGATAATCCGGATAACGAAGAAGAGGACTATTACAGTAGTGGCATTGGTGACGTAACGTGATGCTTTTTCAGAAAGATTCAGATAATGAATTCCCCAATACAGAATGATGAAGTTGACGATGGGAATACCTAATTTTTCCAGTCCCCCTATAATGTAATCATCAATTTTATTATCGGTTGTCTCTGCCCACTTCTTTAGCCTGTTTAGTAACTTCTTACGGAATAAGCGCACCAGTACAATACCAACCACAATAATGGTTATGGCAATTCCATAATCCTGAATGGTATTTCCAAAATACGTTTTTTCAAGTATATCGTCCATCGTATTAAAAAGGTTCTGTTTGCCGGTCAAAGGTAATGAGTATGTGTCTATGGGCCATAAAAATTATCAGAATGAATCGTAAACATTGAGTATCTTTTACACAAATACACGAGCACTACTTGGTCTAATGACAAAGTTTTTAATGTAGAGCTTATCACTACCATAACAATTATTTCGGGTTAAGAAATACTGTGATTATACTTATCCCGGAAATAGTTATTTCTTTAGAACTAGGACAATTAAAGTATACTAATGAACAACATAACCAGTAATAAATTAGGTGTGATAATCACCGCATTGGCTGTTTTTATTGGAACAAGTATTGGCTGGGCACAATCAGATCAAGCTAATGTAAGTAGTCTTTCGCGTAAAAAATTTGAGTGGTTGATTAATCAGCAGACTGATTCTATGACACGACTTTTGGATGATCGTGTCATGTATATTCATTCTAATGGCTGGGTGCAATCCAAACGTGAGGTATTGGACGATATGCACTCAGGTAAGTTGATTTATAAGCGTATTGATGTAAAGGAAGATCAGGTCCGCCTTTATAAAAATACCGCATTGGTTACAGGAATCGGAAGGTTTACCGGAATCAATGGTGGGAATGAATTTGAGCTCGATCTCGTATACACCGAAGTGTATATCCGAAAAAAGAAAAAATGGCTATTGGTTTCCCGTCATGCCAACCGGTTACTGTGATAAATCAGAATAGACACGTGTACTCTTTTTTTACCGTCATTGCTGAAAAGGTATGCATTTCAGGTATCACAGATTGTTAATTAGTTGAGAATGATTACTTTAGTGTATCATTTGCCTATTTAGGCAGTGAATTTTTTAAGCATGTGATGAGCCTCAACCTAATGAGATCATCCGGATTTTTTAAACTGTAGTGCACGATTAATTTTTTACCCTATGAAAAGACTTGTCTATTTGGTTCTGGCCATGTCATTTTTTGTACACCTGGTCTTACCGGCAAAAGCACAAATTGGAAATGATCCCAGGGCGTATTATGTTGTTATAGGCGCGTTCGCCATCAAGAAAAACGCCATCAATTTTACCCGTACTGCGGCTAAAGCATATGATGCAAAGTATGATTGGAATCCGCTTCGCAACCTGGATTATGTGTACATCCTTAAAGTGGATGACAAACAGGTCGCCATAGATGAAGCAATGCGGTTGCGCACCACCACCAAATATGACGACACATGGGTGTATCATGGTGTTTTAGGAAAGGATGCAGATATTTCATTTCTGAGTACGGATATCAACCCGGCAACTGCACAACATCTTTCTAACGTACCACAAAATGATACGACTCAGGAATCGGATGATAATGCAGTAGAATCTATACAAATCGCTGGGGACCAGGAAAGTTCCGTCCAACCAGATAATACAACGGAGACTGAACCTGAAGAGGCGCTGGATCCTAGAGCAAAAGCTTTTCGATTTACCATCAACCGGGCTGATACAAAAGCAAGTATTGAAGGTGAAGTGGTAGTAATTGATACGGAGAAGGCGAGAAAAATCGGAGCGTACGATGCCAATAAACGCGTAGGTGTTCTTCCCCCGGCAAACCCGAACGGAGATGTGTCCCTCATCTGTGAAGTATTTGGGTACCGAAAAGTGCAACGCGAAATAAATTACAGTACACCGGTTGGTGATGGAATTAAACGAGATGGCGAGACTGTGATAGTACCCTTTGAATTAATGCGGTTGCAAAAGGGAGACATCGCTACTATGTTTCATGTCTACTTCTTTAAGGATGCGGCTGTAATGCGTCCAGAATCTCGTTATGAAGTGAATAGCCTTGTTGAAATGATGAATGAAAATCAAAAGTATAAGATCAGGATACATGGTCATACGAATGGAAATGCAGCCGGGAAAATCACCTCTCTGGATAGTGGGGCGGATAATTATTTTGCGCTGAACAATACCAGCGATGGTTATGGATCTGCCAAGAAGTTGTCACAACTCCGGGCGGAGTTACTGCGCGATTACCTGGTTGATAATGGAATTGATATCAAGCGGCTCCAGGTAAAAGCTTGGGGTGGCAAAAAACCAATCGTAGATAAATTCCACACACAGGCACAGTCTAACGTGAGGGTGGAAATCGAAATCCTGGATAATTAAACGAGAGTAATTAACTCGTCATAGCTCGTAATACATCATGTTGTGTAATGATGTGTACGTGTTGATGGTCGTCACGGATTAGCACAGCCTTATTGTCTTTATTTAATAGGGATGATAGTACATCGAGTGTACTGTCAGGCGACACAAACTGCAGTGGCTTATCCATTATATCACCAACGGTTTTACTGCGCAACTGAGGGTCTTCAATCATCTTTTCAAGCAACCTGGCTGAACTCACACTGCCGGTAAACTGATCATGATCTTTTACCGGTAACTGGTCGATGCCTTCACGGTTCATCAGCAAGATTACATCACTGACTTTCGTTTGAGGTGTTACGGTAAGCAGGTTATCTTTACCATTACGGCCGGTAATGAGATCTTTCGCTTTGGCGCTAAAGGATTTTGTGTCAAGAAATCCATGATCCTTCATCCATTGGTCGTTGTATACTTTGGCGAGATACCGTGTGCCATGATCGGGAAGAAGGATCACCAGTACATCATCTTCTTTCATATGCTCACGGGCATATTCCAGTGCGCCATGAACAGCAGATCCGCATGACCATCCTACAAAAAGTCCCTCTTCCCTGGCAAGTCTGCGGGTCATTAATGCACCATCTTTATCAGTTACTTTTATGAATAAGTCGATTACATCGAAATTAACGTTTTTGGGTAATATATCTTCCCCGAATCCTTCTGTGAGGTAGGGGTAGATTTCTTTTTCATCGAAGATTCCGGTTTCCTTATACTTTTTGAATACCGAACCATAGGTATCGATACCAACGGATATAATAGAAGAATTTTGTTCTTTCAGAAATTTTGATGTCCCGCACATAGATCCACCGGTACCGACAGTAGCGACATAGTGTGTTATTTTACCATTCGTTTGTTTCCAAAGTTCTGGTCCGGTGGTTTCGTAATGAGCAGCAGTGTTCGACAGGTTATCGTATTGGTTGGGATAAAAAGAATTGGGAATATCCTTATTCAGTTTACGGGCAACGGAATAGTATGATCGCGGATCGTCAGGGGAAACATTCGTAGGACATACAATTACTTCTGCACCCACGGCCCTGAGAATGTTTATTTTTTCCTGTGATTGTTTATCGGCCATGGTAAATACGCACCGATATCCTTTTGCAGCCGCTGCCAGCGCTAACCCCATTCCGGTATTGCCAGAAGTTCCTTCTATAATGGTACCACCAGGTTTAAGCAGTCCGGCTTTCTCGGCATCTTCCACCATCTTGATAGCCATCCGGTCTTTGGTTGAATTACCGGGATTAAAATATTCAACTTTAGCCAATACAGTACCCGGTATGCCTTTGAAAATCTTGTTCAGCTTAATCAATGGCGTATTTCCGATGGTTTCGATAATGGAGTTGTAGTAATGCATACAGATGAAGAATTAGTGGGCAAAGGTAATAAATCAGGCACGCATGTCCTTGATGATTTTACAGATACTGCCATTGACAGGCATACTTCCTGATGGCCAGGTAATGCATCTGCTAAAACACATATTACAAAGTCTTATTGTGCTGAGCCTGCCAGCAGGTAGAGTACGGCCATGCGTACGGCAACACCATTTTCAACCTGGTCGAGAATAACGGAATGCTGTGAATCAGCGGCATCGCTGCTTAGTTCCACTCCTCGGTTTATGGGACCGGGGTGCATAAGCACAATTGGTTTCTTCAAGGCATCCAGCATTTTTTTCGAGATGCCATAGTACAAGGAATATTCCCTTAGGGAGGGAAAGTATTTAATTTGTTGTCGCTCAAGCTGAATACGCAATACGTTAGCTACATCGCACCATTCAAGGGCTTTCTTAACATCCAGTTCCACCAGTACACCGGTTTGAGCAATATACTTTGGCAATAATGTTGGTGGTCCGCAAACCATTACTTCTGCACCCAGTTTTTGAAGCGCAAAAATATTGGATAGGGCTACCCTTGAGTGCAGGATGTCTCCAATAATAGCGACTTTTTTGCCGGCAACATCACCAAGTTTTTCACGAATGGAATAGGCATCCAGAAGCGCCTGGGTGGGATGTTCGTGGGTGCCATCTCCGGCATTAATAATATTGGCGGTAATGTGGCGTGCAAGAAAGTGTGGGGCTCCCGGACTGGCATGGCGCATAACCACCATATCTACCTTCATGGCGAGAATATTATGCACGGTGTCCAGCAACGTTTCTCCTTTTTTTACTGAACTGGTTGACGCTGAAAAATTTACTACATCGGCCGATAATCGTTTTTCGGCAAGTTCAAAGGATAAACGGGTACGGGTGGAGTTTTCAAAAAATACGTTGGCAATGGTTATGTCCCGCAGAGAAGGAACTTTTTTAATTGGCCGGTTAAGTACGTCTTTAAAATTATCAGCGGTTTCAAATATTAATTGAATGTCTTGTGCTGTAATATCTTTAATTCCAAGAAGATGCTTTTGAC
>CAZCRJ010000139.1:0-2460 GCA_964501015.1 uncultured Roseivirgaceae bacterium
TAGTAAGTGCCTTCACGGGAAGTTGCAGTGAGCAAATACACATCCTCATTACAAACTTTATGCAATGCATTTTCTTCCGGATGCATTTGATAGGTAAGATCGGTGTTAAAACCAATCTGAATAGGTTCACTTTGGGCTTCACAGTCGCCATTGGATGCGGAAACCCGATAGTGTCCAGGTTGGTATACGGTTGCCTCTGAGTTTAAAGGTTTCTGTATACTGGTGAATGGTTCAGAACTATCTTCACGAAAATACCAAGTGAACGACAGGCCCGGTTCGCTAACATTAACGATCAATTCAGTAAAACCAGTAGTACAGAAATCGCCAGGTAAACGGCTAATAACCAGCGGTTCAATTTCCCTTATCGCAATACTGTCTTTAAGTGATACTATGCACCCTGAAGGTGTTATAAAATGATAGGTGAGCGAATATATGCCCTTGTTCATGGTGCCCGAATAAAATGTATTATTCTCTACACCTGGCCCTTCCCAGGTTCCGCTATCCGATGAAGCAATAAGCGGAATTGACTGATGGTTTTCACATACCACCTCCTGTGGCCCCACGGTAACCTGAATATCTTCTTCAATTGAAACCACGAAGGTTGCTGATTGCTGTGAACAGAGAGCGCCCGTAACACTAACATAGTATTCTCCCGGGTTGGTAATCGACCTGTGATGAACACCAGCACCAATGGAAACAAATAATCCCGTACTCATTGGCCGGTAATACCAAACATACAGGGCATCCGGTATGGGAGCAATTTCCAGTACCATTTCTCCCTCGCTACAAATTGTAGATTCTGCTGGCGACACCTGCTCAATGATAAATGAACCGCCTACAATAAGTTGTATGGTACCTTCATTAGCACAGTTAGCGGTGGTATATGTAAGTAGCTTGGTGCCTTGCCCGGTAATTGCCGGATCAAACACACCTGACGGATCAACAATGCCAGGGCCGTTCCATACTCCGCCAAAGGGGTAACCATAGAGTTGAATGGGGCCGGAACTTTCACAAACTGGCGGACTCAGGAAGATTATTGGGGGCGTAGGAATGTAATATACTGCTCCGGAAAGGGAACCCATAGCAGTATTTTCATTCCGCGATCCGATGAAAAATATATTTTCGTCTACCGATACCGCTGATCCAAAATTATCTTGTTCATCCAGCGCATATCGATTGCCTTGAAGATTAAGGTACTCAGTGGTCTGTTGCCAGAAATAATCGGCAGACTGAATGATATAGGTATTTCCGGGGACAGTTCTTACCTGATTGTCTTCGGTAAGAAATTTTCCCGGGGCCCCTACAACAAGTGTATTTCCGATTACGTCAATAGACGAGCCGAAATAACCACCCTCTACCGGATCTTCTGCTCCAATAATTGCCGCAGGCTGCATATCGTTTGTCCACTCCTGCCCAGGCAGTTTGGCATATACATACACTACACCTGCCTTTTGAATACCCTTGTACGTGTACGCAGGCACTCCGACAAAAAGATGGTTTTCCAGAAGTTTCACTGCCCCACCAAAACCGGAAGTGTATTCTGCTCCAATGCTGAAACTGATTTCCCATTTTCCTGTGGTGATGTTCTTTTTAACAAGTGAGATTCCTCCACCAAGAGTGAAGTAATTACCCACCACTAGCATATCCTGATGCACGCTTAACCGTACGGATGGCCACGATTTATCAATCGGCTTACCGAAATACAGAACATCCTGAAAAGCCCACGATCCGTTTACCTTTTCATAAACGATCACTGCGTTTGTATGCTGATCGTTGTAATTATTATAGGCCGAGGCAAAGAGTACATTTTCGTTCATCGCCACTGCTGCCCCAATGTGATTGAGCATAAGTTCTTCAGGTGCAGATAAGGAATCATAGACAACCGCAGATGCCCAGGAAGAAGTGGTTCGCTTGTAAAGAAAAATTTTACCCAGACCAGATGATGATGTGGAATACCGATAAGAAGGTGCACCCACGGCAAGTTCATCTCCACGCACTGCAAGGCTGTATCCGAATCCTGAGTCGGTGCCACCCGTAGGGCGCATTCGTCTTCTTGAAGGTCGAATACTATGCTTTTTCTCATACCCCTCTCCTTCTTTTTCATACACATATACGGCCCCGGCTCCGTTTCCAGAACCGCCATCATAGGGTGCGCCCACCAATATTCCTTCAGGAGTATTGTGAACGGAAAAACCATAAAAAAATCTGCTACTGTTATTCCTGCTCACCGTCATCTGCTGAAAGCTTCCCCAAATGCCTTCACTGCGAGTCATTGAAACAACAGACTCACGATGTGTTAGTCCTATTGGTATTGTACCAACAGCACGAATTAAATCAGATCCATTCCATACCATATTCAGGCCATAATCCGATCGTTGGCTTAAACCGGATTGCTCATGGATAACTTCACTACTAATCGTTTGCCACGAAGAATTGGTTGCCGTTAACAACATAGTCTTT
>CAZCRJ010000139.1:2470-6952 GCA_964501015.1 uncultured Roseivirgaceae bacterium
CCCTTATAATAAGTCCCATCAGGCTCCAGTAAGCTTATGGCAAGTTCTGTAGGAGAAATAAATTGTATTGGAACTGGAAACCGGTGATAAAAATCATATCCGGGAATACTTGTTCTAATGGTCTCCACTGCATCTTTCCATTCACCATCCTTTTTGTAAATAAATAGTTTATCACCATTATCACCATCTTGCGTGTAGACTAGCCCCATAGTGGCAACCATATCATCAGTGGCTGTCAAAATTCTGCCGTAATAAGAAGCCCCTCCAATTTGTAAGGCCTGAGAAAGTTTTGCCAGATATTCGAAACCGGTTGCATTTCGTTTGTATACATAAATGCCGCTTCCTGCAGGATCAAATTCTGAAGCAACATAGAGGTAATCTCCTTTTATAAGCGTTCCTATAGCAAAAGAATTGCTGTGCGAACCCCAATCTGCCCCCGGTACAATTTCAAGTATAGGATCACTCCAATCAGATCCCGATTGATGAAGGATGTAGAATTTGGGATCATTGGTACCCGGACTACCAACTACAATTTTGGATGCATCCTCAGAAATACTTATCGGTGAAGTGTGCTCCAGAAAATCAGGTAATTCTACCCTAACAGTCTCTTGCATACTCGTCCATCCACCCTCTGGCTTTTCATAAATATATACGTTTCCTTTTGGATACTTCCTGTCAATTACCACTACCACATTGCCTCCCGGATCGATGGCAACATCATTGCCGAAAAAGCCATAGGTAATTGGATTGGAGGGTGTAAACATAGCACGGTATGCCCACCCTGCCGGAGTCTTCTCATAGAGGAAAGCAGCACCTCCGTACAATACGCCAAGTGTATCACTGTTTTCGGCACCAACAACTAAGAAATTAATGTTTGCTTCAAGCGCACTCCCGAAACGATCTTCATTATTTACTGAAGGTTCAGGCAGAAGTTGATTCAATGTAGTGTTACACTGAGCAAATGCTCCAAACAATATCCCTGCACAGCAGGTAATAACCAGTATTCGCGTAATCAATTGATATACTATTGAATATGAATGGCAAAGTAACAAAATATACAGAAATGCCGCCAAATGAAAAGCCTTTGCTTAATCTACAATTCTTGAATACTAATGTTACCGTATTGCATTTTTCATCTCGCCTTTAAAGGCTAAACAATCATCCCTTTGGGAATACTATAATCATTACGAGTACATGCCGAATTTTACGTAGTGTGCAATAGAACCAGCCAATGTATACGTTCAATAAGTCAGTCATATTTTTGTACGATAATTTTTATTCAAATTATTACATTAGCAATCTGAACTTCTCCATGATCAAAATTATAGTTCTTCTTTTTTTCATCGTGAGCATGGACCAATCGGCTGGTCAATGCCTCACTGACTTTACCAAACTAATCCCGGATCGGAGACCCACATATTCTGAAGCATATGGCAGGAGCGTTTCTGTGTATGGCGATATCCTCGCAGTTGGCGCACCCAACAGTGACTCGCTCGGACTTCCTGCTTCTGGTTTAGTGTATGTCTATCAAAAATCGGAAGCACTGTGGACATTGATTGGTATTCTGAAACCCTCCACCCCTGTTGCCAATGCTCAATTCGGCAGAGAAGTAATGGTATCCGAAAATTACATACTGGCCTACGGAAACGGAGAAGTGTATGTCTTTCGCAAACCTTTTGGCGGATGGCAAACGGCTACGGAAACCACCACACTGAAACCTTCTGGAGCAACTTCGGGTTACGGTTCTTTTTTCGATCTTGCTGAAGATGAGCAAACCCTGGTGATTACGGATACGGGGCACGACCTGGCAACCGGAGCCTTTTATGTGTATCATAAACAACCACACGAAGAATGGAACACGGCTATCGTACCACACCTTGTGGCCAATCCGGATAAGGGAGATAATATCATGTTCTTTGGTATCGGTGGCGTGCAGATCGTGGGCAACAAAATTGCCTGCGCTACCGTTACCGGATTCAGTGGTGGATTTGGAACCATCTATGTCTTCAGCGATGATTCCGGAACATTTTCTAACCTTCAACTGGAAGCACGATTAACGGAAACCATTGGCACAACCGGAAGTTATGGGCCTGCTTTTATTTTTACCAGTTCCGGAATTTTTAAGTACCTGGCAGGAAAACTCCTATATTATCGCGCACCGTTATCCGGTACCTGGTCTGACAGCGAACCCACCTGTGACTATTCCTTTGGTTTAATCGACAATGTAGAGTTGGATAATTTCTTTGTGAATTATACAGCCTCGGAAGATGCCGTATACGTTTCCGCGAAACTCAAAGATGAAAGCGGACGCTTGATGCGGATAACGAAACAGGGAGCTGATTGGTGCGGTCCGCTTAATCGTGACATTATCTATGAAGAACCCCCTCCTGCTCAGGGTGGATCAACCTTATTTGTCCGCTCACTCGCGTGTTACAATGAAATTGAAATTGCCCTTAGCTGGACCTCTTCCAGTGCCAGCCGCACCGCTGTTGCGGTGGGTACATTTTCACGGCAACCCGATGATGCCTGGGTAAAGCAAACCCTATTTAAAAGCACGTCTAATGCACATGATTTTCAATTGGGCCGATCGCTTATCCTGAATAATTCGTTTATGTTCAGTGGGGCCAGACAGGAGCGAACACTGGATCGTGATCCCCGCGGAGCTGTTTATATTTATCAGAAACAGGGAACGGACTGGGTGACCGTGAATAAGCTTTCGGAACCTCCCATGAATGCCTCCGATCAGCGTTACGGTTCCAGCCTCGCTAGTCATGGTAACTATCTCGCAGTAGCAGCATTTGCGTATGGCCCCGGTAAACTTTTCATGTATGAAGGTACTGGTGGCAATTTTACCAATCCACAATTGATTCAAACACTCACCATCCCACCCAATAAGTATGTGGATAGCTACGGAAACATTGTCATGAATAATGACTTCATCATCGTTCCCGCGGCCACGAATCCACCCACAGGTGGAGCCACCAATGTGCTGATGTTCTTTAAAAAGGATGTAGGAAATCAATGGCACTATGTGTATGATTTGGTTCTCGGCCCGGTAAATGTAATCCTTAAACGTCCTCCTTCAGTAGATATTAATCATGACCTGCTTCTTGCCAGTGACGGGTATCAAAAAGTATTCATTATCGAATACCAGGGTACATCAGATCAATGGCATATTAACCATACCCTTACAGCCTCCGATCCTGATACTGATCCTTTTTTTGGATCCGCCACGGTGGATGGTTCCTATTTTGGAAATGCCGTAAAACTTAGTGATGATAAAATATTTATTGGTGCCCCAGGAAAAAATTTTGAAGGGATCAATGATGTCGGGGCCATATATGTGTATACGAAACAGCAAGGCACATGGCAATCGGGTATGGAGTCAACCAAATTGCTGCCAGTAGTCAAATCCCCAGATTTGTATTTTGGCTTTTCGATCGATGTCCTGGAAAATACCCTGATCACTGGCGGACCAAGTTTAACACAAGCCGGCAAAGTGTACATTATCCAATCAAAGGATTATTTCTGGACAGAGACCATACAACTTCTTTATCTGGAAGGCGACACGTTTACGCTCGACTATTATGGCTATGAGGTAGCGTTGAACCAGGATGATTTCTTCATTACGGCACCGTTGGAAAACAATGCTGCAGGACTTTCAGCAGGGACCATTTATGTAACCCTGCCTCCCCCTATTGTTAAGCTGATGCCACCAACTTGTTATACCCAACCCGCCTTCACCCTTTTTGGATATCCCTTTGACGGTGTGTGGAGTGGCAACGGAATTATCAATCCATCCACTGGCTTATTCGATCCGGCAGTAGCCGGCATCGGCATGCATGAATTGATATATGAAACTCCCAATTGCTTTTATACGGGTAAACTTCTCATCGCTATCCAGTCACAACCAAGCGCTGTCCCGGTAAGTGCGGTGGGCAATGTAATTTGTGAAGCCGGAAAAACATCCGTTGTGTTGGCTGTGCAGGAAGAACCCGGAGCTACCTATGCCTGGTATTATGCCGAAGCGGAAGATGATCTCTTTTCACCGCTTCAGATGACGACAAGGAGTATACCTGTTGGAAACAACAACCCTGGACGTTATAAGGTTATTGTCAACAATTCCTATTGTGAAAAGGATCAGATCTTTACGGTAAGCGTTGAAGCGCTGGAGATCCTGATTGACATGATCGATGAAGTGTGTGAGGTTGATAAACAAGAAGTGACGCTGAATGCCTCAGTCCCGGGTGGACAATGGCAACTAAATGGATTGCCTTCAGTGCTCATCGACCAGACTAATCAAATACTGGCTATCAGTAGCTTAGCGAATGGGAACTACGTAATTGGCTATGATTATACATCTTCTGAGCAATGTCGCTATCGTGCAGAACGGATACTGACCATCGATAAAGTGATGGCACCCGAGTTGCTTATTATTGATAATCAATGCACGGATGGATTCAAGCAAGTGCAGGCGACCTT
>CAZCRJ010000140.1:0-6918 GCA_964501015.1 uncultured Roseivirgaceae bacterium
CATGGTATAAAACTGCTTGGAGATGGAGGCCAGATTAAACGCTGATGCTGTACTCAATTTTTCACCAGAAGTCGGATTCGATATCCCAAACGCTTTGGAATACACAACCTTTCCCTTGTCGCCAATCAATACCGCACCATTAAAGAGTTGAAGCTGATTCAATGCCGTAAGTACGGAATCGATACGTTGAATTTTTGTTTGTATCTGTGAAAACGCACCGAACGTAAACACCACGAAAATCAGGACTATTACATTTCTCATCAGTAAGGCTTGATTAATTTTTTGCCGGAAGTACTACCATTCCGGCATCCGACTAAAGGTAATGTAAAAACGGAAATTCTCCAGTGGCCGAAGTGTCCTACATCACAATCGTGACCTGAATTGCACGCCTGATGAATAGGAAGTACATTTGGTTTCACGCTGGTATCATGGAGCTTGAAACACTCGTAATCCTGTCGCTTGCATTTTTAGTGATCTCCTTCCTGTACTCCGCTGTGGGGCATGCAGGTGCATCGGGCTACCTGGCCATAATGGCCTTACTATCGTTTCCTGTTGAGTCCATCAAACCTGTCTCCCTGGTATTGAATATTGTGGTATCCAGTATAGCAGCGTATAAATTTTTAAGTGCCGGGTATTTCGACAAAAAGGTTTTTCTCACGTTTGCGATAACCTCTATCCCAATGGCCTTTGTTGGTGGATATCTGAAAGTAGATCCACAATGGTTCAAAATTTTTGCAGGCATCTTTTTGCTGGTTTCTGCGGTTTTACTGATTGGCCGGCAATTCATTAAACCCTCCGATAAAATCAATACCATTAGCTTACCCGTAGGATTAGTCATTGGCGCCATCATTGGCTTGTTTTCGGGATTATTGGGCGTTGGGGGTGGAATTTTCCTGTCACCCATTATCATTTTGTTCGGTTGGGCCACCATTAAGAATGCCTCCGGTGTGGCAGCACTTTTTATTTTATGTAACTCGGCATTGGGATTGGCCGGACATTATGTTTCCCTGAAATTTGTTCCCGTTGAGGCACTTTATTTTGTGGCCGTTGTGGCTGTTGGTGGGTATATCGGCTCACATTACGGCACGCAGAAATTCAATAACAAACTCATTATATCCTTTCTCTTCGTGGTGCTGCTATCAGCGGGGTTGAAGTTTATTTTGGTTGGATGATGTGAGCTTGTTGTCTCACAGCGTTTGAGTGTTTGCGTTGTGGCGGATAAATCCAACGGATTTGTCCGCCTACACGAATATAAATAAATTTGGGAACACTACGGGCGACACGGTCGCCCGCCATTAAAACCTGGTGTATGCGGTAGTTAATCATCCCGCTTTATAAAAATGAAATCTCCTCCCTCATCACCTGTCTCAGAAATTATTCCATCTTGTGGAATCTGCAAAGTATTATTTATAACAATTGCTCTAAAGCTGTCAATTAGCTTTTGTGAACTTAAGTATTCATTTGCATTGCTTTCTAGAGTTTTTAGTAAGTAATCAAAGAAAATGGAATTATCAGGCACAGTTGTCATTGTCCCACTTGTTATAGCCCTTCTGCTTGGGAGTTTGTAAAGTGAAATAATATCAAATGAGGCATCTCTTATTGATTGTGTCCCGCGTGTTCTGAAAATTCCGCCACTGAAACATGCGTCAGAAATCAGTAAAACATGGGAAGCTTTTATTCCACGAATTTGGTCTCTTAAGTCACTATTTGAAAGCCAATTAGATGGACTTTCTGAATCAGCATTTTTTGGCCACCAATATCCCTGACCTGCATCTTCATCATACATTCCATGACCTGCATAGAATATTAATAAATTGTCAGCTTTAGTTAATATTTTTCGCAGAGAGTATAATTCAGAAAGAATGTCTTGTCTAGTAGGATTTAAAAGTAGTTTAACGTCCGAACTTTCAAAGTTGTATTTTGACACAAGTAAATTCCTTAATCTCTTAGCATCAAGTGTGGGTCGAGTTAGATTTAGTTTATAATTATCGTAGTCCGATATGCCAATAATTAAAGCATAATACTTACCATCTGTATAAAACTTGCTTTTGTTGTTATCTCTAATATCTGATTGGTTTTCAATTCTTGGAATAATTACTTCGAAATTATTCTCTTTACAGACTTTTAGAAGTATTGAGGAAGTCTTTCCCTTTTTTGATTCAATGTCATATGAAATGTCTTCGTACTTTATCGTGTAATTACCTGTTCTTAAGTCTCTTCTTTCATATTTTTTAAAGTAAATGGAGTTATTCTTAACTTCTGAGGCTATCAAATAGGAACTTGCTTTAGAATATTCTATTAAAGCAGAGTCCGCTGCATTAATCATACTTGACGAGTTGTCAGATAAGGATTGTGCCTTTCTAAATAGTAATTCTCCTAACCAAAGATGTACAATTCCATCTTTTTCATTTTTACTTAGATATTCTATCGCTGCTTTTTCGGCTGATTGAAACTCTTTGTTTTGAATTAATGCAAAAATATCATCTCTTGTTTTTTGTCCGTGTAAATTCAATGATATAATCATCAGAATAGTCAGAAGTAAAATATTCTTTTTCATTGTACTGTACTTTAATGATTAATTACCGCCAACATCTTTATTTATGCATTGCACGTATTTCGCTTATCCTATCACTACCTACTCCAAAGGCCGCTTCTTAATCATGCCTCCTTTAATGTCGTTCACACTGTTTTCCACTACAAAGGCGTGCTCATCAATTTTTGCAATTTCAGTTTTCATTTTCTGCAGCTCCAGCCGGGTAATTACAGTGTAAATTACATCGTAGTCTTTTGTGCGATGACCGGTTTTTCCATACCCTCCTTTGGCTTTCAGTATGGTTACACCCCGCCCCATTCGGGTTACTATGGCTTCTTTTATTTCTTCGCTTCTTTCCGATATGATCATTACGCTGGTATACTCTTCAATACCGTGTACCACAAAGTCTACTGTTTTGCTGGCTACTAAATACGTGAGAATGGCGTACAATGCCGTCTCAATATTGATGACATACGCGGCTACGGAAAAGATGACGATGTTGAAGATCAGGATAAAATCGCCCACAGTCAGCGTAGTTTTACGGCTGCTGAAGATAGCCAGCACTTCTGTGCCGTCAATCACACTGCCTCCACGTATGGATAGGCCAATACCGGCTCCCAGAAAAAAACCGCCAAACACGGATATCAGTAATTTATCGGAGGTGATGATGGGAAATTCAAGAAACCTAAGTACAACAGCCAGTAAAAAAATGGCGACCAGGGTTTTTGCTGCAAACATCTTCGATACCTGCGTATAGGCAATAATAACAAAGGGTATGTTGATCAGAAATACAAGGTATGCCAGGTTTAAATCGGTAACGAAATTCACCAACAACGAAATACCCATTACGCCACCATCCAGAAATTTATTGGGCAACAGAAATCCTTTCAATCCAAAGCCTGCCGCCAAAACACCCAACGAGATAAACAGGGTATCCTTAATGGCACGCTCGATATTGATTCTTCGAACGCGTATCGCACTTAATTGATTCCATCGCTGCTGACTGCCCATATAGTTAAAAATACAAAAAAGCCGGAGCGATTAAAATCACCCCGGCTTTTCGCCTTGCCGGCTATCATTAACCGGCACTTTTTAACACATTATTTCTTCACACCAGGCGAGCGTTGCAAAAACTCATCGTATAACTCCGTCTGGCGGCTTACCATCGGCATCTTCCATCCTTCAATAAATACTTCCGATACCTGTGTCTTGGTTTCAAATGCATCGCCATCACAGATAAAAAGTGTAGCGCTTTTACCGGTTTCAATGGAACCCAGTTTATCCGCCACCCCAAAAAGTTGCGCAGGCACTATGGTTACTGATCTCAATGCTTCTTCTTTCCCCAAACCATACGCTGCGGCAAAGCCTGCATGGTACGGAAGGTTTCTGTAGTTCATGTTCCTGTCGCCCGACTTCAGTGCCACGGTAACGCCTGCTTTTTTCATCAACCCTGCGTTGGCGTAGGCGCGGTCGTAGCGGTCGTACTCCCGTGTGGGTAAACTCTGCACGGGTCCGGTGATGACCGGAATTTTGGCTTTCGCCAGTTCATCGGCAACACGCCAGCCTTCCGACACTCCGGAGAAGATCACCTTCTTCACCTTTTTCTCCTGCACCCATTTAATGGCTTCCTGAATATCCTTCGATGCATTAACTACTACCAATAACGTTTGCTGTCCACGCACCACCGGCAGCATGGCCTGAAGTTGCGGATAGTATTCCACTTTTCCATTTAAAGCCGAATCCAGTTTGTGATACTGGACGGCTTTTTCCCACACATCATTAATTTTTGCCAAGCTCTTTTCATTAGCCTTTTTTATGTCGTCATCAGATCTGCGATCGAAATTTCCCCTGCGTCCGGTTGATGGGAAGTTCATCACCATGGCATCGAACCCGGCATACATCTGATCGGGTGTATACCCGTGAAGATTAATCAATGCAGCTGTGCCTGAAAACAATCCTCCCTGTGGAACTACAAGCGTAGTGGTTACCCCGCTGATCCGTGTAACCGGAATGGCTACCGCGTTGGGATTAACAGCCGTTAAGGCTTTCACCTGCGGTATCACATCACCCACTTCATTGTAATCGTTGGTGCGTGGATCGGAACCCACCTCAGACATTCCAAGGATGGAGCCACCGTCAATCAGACCCGGATAAATAAATTTTCCAGTACAGTTGATTACTTCAGCACCTTGTGGTACTGCAATGCCAGTACCGACAGCAGTAATTTTACCATCGCTTATCACGACTGTACCGTTCTGAATGGTTCCCTTCGTCACCGTTTCAATAGTGGCATTGGTCAGGGCAAAAGTTCCTGACTTTCCTTTCGGACTTTGTGCCCAGATTGTTGTACTCAGACCAATTAAAATGATAATCAGCGCTGATCTATTTAGTGTATGTGTTCTCATTGTTAGTTCCGGTTAAAGCCAAACAATCTTGCGGTTTCATATTCTGCGCCCTGCATGCACGATTCATGATCGTGACCGGTAGTCTCATACAGCGTAACGTCAATGGTTTGTTTTGGATCGACATAGATCCGCTGATCGTCAGTATCCTTTTCGCGATCAAACCGAACGATGCCATCTACGATGGTTACCATCGGTATGGTATAAATGGAGAGCGGGTGATTTTTAAAGATGGCAATGTCTGCTTCCTTGCCTACCTCAATTGATCCCACACGATTTTCAATGCCCAACTGTTTGGCTGAATTAATCGTGATCAGTGCGAGGGCTTCGTCATCGGTAAGCTCACCATACTTTTGTGTTTTACCTGCCTCGTGGTAGAGGTGGCGCATCAATTCACCATCGTCAGAGTTAATGGATGTGGTAACACCATTTCGGGTAAGGATGGCCGCATTGTAGGCTGTTGAATAATATACTTCAAACTTATACGCCCACCAGTCGGAGAAGACCGATGCCATCGCACCATATTCGGCCAGTTCGGGTGCCACCTTGAAGCCTTCATTCACGTGTTGGAATACCAGCTTCTTGATACCAAAGTCTTTGCACACTCTTAACAACATATAGATTTCATCAGCCCGGTACGAGTGGCAATGGATGATAATATTACCGCGAAGGATGTCGGCCATGGTTTCCATGCGGAGGTTGTAGGCAGGAGGAGCACCCCGGAATCCTTTTTGTGTTTTATCCTTATTGTACTTATCCCAGGCTTCCATGTAGGCCTTGCCTTGTGAAAATGCTTCGCGAATCACAAACTCAACGCCCATTCGGGTGCGCGGTACAATACCGTTGCCACCTCCATGTACGCGAGTAGGATTTTCACCGAGTGCAAACTTTATTGTACGCGGGGCGCCTTCCATTTTCAATCCGTCCGGATCTTTTACGCCATAGCGTAGCTTCATGGTTTCACACTGTCCGCCAATGGCATTGGCCGAACCATGCATGGCATGGATGGTGGTGACACCACCGCCAAGGGCACGGTACAGACTTACCTGGAATGGGTTGATGGCATCACCGGTAAATACCTCGGCTGTAACAGGCGCTGTTGCTTCGTTAATGGCATCGAGCCCGGCATGTGAATGTGCATCGATAATGCCCGGCATCACAAACATGCCGGTGGCATCCACCACTTTATACCCTGCTGGTGTGGCAATATTTTTACCGATCTGGCTGATCTTTCCATCCCGCACCAACACATCTGTATTTTCGAGTGTTCCCTTGGTAACCGTTATAACGGTACCTCCTTTTATCACTATGTTGCCACGCTCCGTCTGTGCAAACACAAGACTGGCAGCGGCAATAAAGGTTATACTTAGTAGTATTTTTCTCATGATTCTTACGATTAAACGATTAGCGATTAGGTTCCCTGGTACCTGTCATTGGGAAACTACCAAACTGTCCAACGGCCATAGTTCCCTCAAACTCATCACCGTCAAGTGTTACATTAACTTCAATGGTGAGGTTACCTCCACCTGCATTAAATGCGAATGAGAAGGAAAGCGTATTTCCGTCAACCTCAACCGAAGTAAGTTCAGTCTCCTGCCCACTCATGCTGCTGATAATACTCCCGCTATATTTGCCACCCTCATTTTTAATTTTAAGTGTTCCTGTAGAATTACCCTGTGGGGTTTCGGTAGAATATGACCACGTTCCATCTGGTTTTGCTTTTCCGTTGTCGTTCTTAGCGGAGTCGGATTTTTTTTCTTCCTTCACTTCATAGTTGTAAAGCACACCGTCTACAAAAACATACCGCACTTTCGCTTTCTCAGTAAAGTAAGGCTTATCGGAAATTACCAGGTTGGCAATTTTTCCATTATCCACACTTCCCACGCGGTCGGCTATTCCTAACAATTGCGCGGGTGTAGTAGTGAGTGCTGCAAGGGCCTGGTCTTCGGTTAACCCGGCTGCTATCATTCTGCGCAGGTTGGC
>CAZCRJ010000141.1:0-6912 GCA_964501015.1 uncultured Roseivirgaceae bacterium
TTCATTTAACTTGGTAAGCAGTGTCAGACCATCCATTTCCGGCATGTTGATGTCGCTGAGCACAATGGCCACATCCGGATTTTCCGCCAGTTTATTAAGGGCATCCTGCCCATTAACCGCGAATACAAATTCATACTGTTGTTCCCGGATTTTCTGCCGGAATTTTTGCTTAATGAGCATTTCCAAATCTGCTTCATCATCGGCAACTAAAATCTTTGTCATCTGTTGGATAGGTTTAATTTCTCCTTCAACAAAGCAAAATCAACCGGTTTGGTTAAAAAATCATCGGCACCTAGTTCTTCGGCAATACGGTGGTTCTCTGCATCGCCATACGCAGTGATCATCATGACGATTGGAGGTGGTTTCACATACTTTTTCTTAACATTTTCGAGTAACTGAAGGCCACTCATTCCGGGCATATTGATGTCCGACAAAATCAGCATGGCTTCATGTTCCCATTTATTAAGCTGAATTAGCGCATCTTCACCAGAAAATGCGAAAACGAATTCTACCTGGCCACTTTTTATTTCCTTTCTGAAACGCTGTTCGAATAGCGTTTTTATATCCTGTTCATCATCTACGACCAATATTTTCATATAGAGAGCTTTTAGATTATCGGCAAAACTACAATAAACTCAGTACCTTCTCCCTCTTTTGATTGTACTTTTATATCACCCTGATGGGCATTTTTGATGATATCATAACTCATGCTTAATCCCAGCCCTGTTCCCTGACCGGTCGGCTTCGTAGTAAAGAAAGGTTGGAATATTTTGTCTTTGATGGATTCCGGAATACCATTGCCGTTGTCTTTGACTGATATTTCCACCACCCCCTTACCCCCGCCAGCGGGGGACAATCGCTTCGTGGAGACGGTAACCGTTGGTTCAAATCCTTCACTTTTCAGTTTCTTCTTTTCTGTAACGGCATAAAATGCGTTGGTGATCAGGTTCAAGATCACTCTTCCCAAATCCTGAGGAACTGCATTGATCATTCCAATCGATTCATCAAAATCAATTTTCATGGTAGCATTAAATGATTTGTCTTTCGCTCTCAATCCATGATAGGCCAGTCGCAGATATTCATCGGCTAAAGCATTGATGTCTGTTGGCTCTTTAACACCACTACTACTGCGGCTGTGTTGCAGCATGCCTTTTACAATGGCATCGGCTCGTTTACCGTGATGGAGTATTTTTTCTTGATTCTCTTTAATATCCTTTGCCAATACTTTAACCTCTGTAATATTTCCCTTATCAACTTCTTGTTCAAGTTCGTCAGTTAACTCCTTATTTATTTCCGAAAAATTATTCACAAAGTTTAACGGGTTTTGAATTTCGTGGGCAATACCTGCGGTGAGTTCTCCCAGCGAAGCCATTTTTTCGGATTGGATGAGTTGGGATTGGGTGGATTTAAGTTCGTGGAGTGCATTTTCAATCTTATTTTTCGCTTCTTCCAGTTTTATAAAGTCATAGTATCGTGCATAGGCAATGGATAGCGACTCAGTCAACGACCTGATCAACTCCAATTCATCAAAACTCAGGTATTCCAAACTCCCTATGTAAAGCATCCCTTGCGTGAATGGTGTAAACTGTAAATACAGTGTTTCAAAGGGGGTATCCACAGACTGAAACTCATGAGTTTCGACAATTTCTCCTTCTCTAAGCATGGATTTTACCCACGATTCAAACTCTTTACGTTCCCAAATATCCTTGTACACCTTTATTTCCTTCCAATGTTCCACTATTTTCATTGTAGTATTTAGTCCATCAAAAGGGAGATGGAGCACGCCTATTGACTTTCCCTGAGGTGTTGATAAGTAGGCATGTACAATTTTCTCGCTTTCATCAACAATGAATATACCACAGCGAACAAATTCAACCCCAAGATTCACCAGCACTTGCCATATCAATGGAGTTATGTGCTGGAGATCATGTGCGGTACGCATGGAGGCGACTTCCGCCCGTACCCTGTCCAATGACCGTTGCTGAAGTGCCTCGCGTTTTTGGGTTTCTGCAGTCTGCAAATCCAGAAAACGCATATAGATAAGTCCGAATGCCTGTGCAAACTGAATCATGATGCCACACTGTAATTCAGTCAGCGCGCTGTTGACATTTACCATCAGCGCTCCCTGCCCAAAAAAGAAGGAATAAAAATAATCTTCCTGCTGATCGGCTTGTCCCTCGGCCCTGGTGATATATGTGGACATTGTTTCATAATAATCCTTCACCTGATTGCCACGTAAGACAATAAGGGAAAAAGGTTTGTTTTGCTTACGGTCACTACTAATGGCTTCAAATACAGGATGAATATGTAAACTGAAATAATCGAGAACCTGCAGCACTTCCTGCTCACCCGATGCAGCCGTCACCCAAAGTTCCATTGCATCATGGGTATCGTCAAATATGCCAACACTAGTGCGCGTAGTTCGAATATTCAATTCATTTAACTGATGAAATAGTAAAGAAGATGTTTCTGACAACTCCGAACTGCTTCGCATATTGATCGCACGGTTTCGGACTTTTTCAAGGGCTGCTACCACTTTGAGTTTGAGTTCCAATGCAGCTATTTCGCCTGTACTGCCCTTTACCTCATCCTCAAGAATAGCAATACGGTCCAATAGATTTTGCTTCTCTTGCTTTTCCATGAAATCAAACAGGTTCGCTTGCGTGAAATTCACAATGATTGATGCTGGAAATTCTTTCGGTAATTCTATTCTGCTGTGGCAGGCTCAATGATAGATGAAATTTTAGTGACCTTATCTGCAGGAAAGCCGGCACGCTTCGCGTGTTCAATAATTAGTTCTTCACTTGGAGCCATATAAATACAATAAATCTTGTCGCCTGCAACATAACTATGAATCCACTGGATATCATTACCCAAAACGCACAATACTTCCCTCGATTTCTGAGCCATTGACCTTAACGTTTCAGGAGTAAATTTTCCAGCATCTGGAACATTGCGTTCAATTACAAATTTTGGCATCGTATGAGGGGTTAGAGGATTGGAAATTGAGGCAAAGTAATCATTACCAAATATATACATTTGGTTTCAATATGAAGGACATTAACTAATAAAGTTAATCTCCTCCCCATCTTTAGTGTAGTTTAATTAGCCAGTGCGCATTTATTTACTACCAAACCTTTTAATCCAAACTTATAGGTTCATCGGGTTGGTGCACTTTAAACAAGGGGCAAAAAAATACTAAACTCACTGCCCACTCCTTCCCTGCTTTCAATTTTGATTTCCCCGCCATGCGCTTTCACAATATCGTAACTTAAACTTAGCCCTAAGCCAGTTCCCTGGCCGGTCGGCTTCGTAGTAAAGAACGGTTGAAAGATTTTTTCTTTGATGGATTCCGGAATACCATTGCCGTTGTCTTTTACTGAGATCAAAATATTATTGCCCTCCTTCTTCGTACTAACAGTAACAGTCGGCTCGTAGCCGCTGTCAGGCTGAGCCTGTCGAAGCCTTTCATTCACCGCATAAAATGCATTCGTAATCAAATTCAAAATCACTCTGCCAATATCTTGCGGAACAATTTCGATCTTGCCAATGCTCTGATCAAAATCTGTATTCATGGTGGCGTTGAAAGATTTATCCTTTGCTCGTAATCCATGATAGGCCAAGCGCAGATATTCATCAGCCAGTAAGTTGACATCAATAGGTTCTTTTAGCCCGCTGCTACTTCGACTGTGTTGAAGCATTCCCTTTACAATACCATCGGCACGCTTGCCATGAAAGATTATCTTCTTTTCGTTTTCATCGATATCATTGGCAATACTCCTCGCCTCATCGATATTCCCTTTCGAAAGTTCTTCTTTCATTTCGACAATGAGCTCTGAATTCACTTCCGAAAAATTGTTCACAAAATTGAGCGGGTTCTGAATTTCGTGTGCGATGCCTGCGGTGAGTTCTCCAAGTGAAGCCATCTTTTCGGATTGGATAAGTTGGGATTGGGTAGCTTTTAAGTCGGTGTAAGCTTTTTCGATTTCTCTTGCCTGTTCCAGTTCCTTTTCCTTTGCTTCGGCTTTTGACTTTTCAAGCAATCGCTTCCGTTGAAAGCGGTCTGTCATAAATACACCACCAATAAAAATTAAGCCATAGGCACCATAGGCCCACCAGGTTTTCCACCAGGGCGGAAGTATTACCACGTTAAGTTCCGCCAGCTGTACTTCTATAACACCACTGCTCCTGATTGACTTAACCTGGAAGGTGTAACTGCCTGATGGTATCCGGTAATAATTCGCCACGGGGGAGCTGCCACTTTTTCTCCAAACCGTTTCATACGGATAAAGACGGTATTCAAATTGCGCATTGATGTTCTGAAAATCAAAATCAGAAAACCGGAAGCTAAAGTTATCTGAACCGGATGGCAGACTGATTTCATTCATCAGCCATAGTGGTTTTGGCAAGACAGAATTCAATTTGGGTTTTTGTTTCTCCCCCATCACATAAAGCTCCACGAGCTGAACTTTTGAAGAAGTAGTGGATATTTCCGGTTTGATAGCGGAAGGATCAATTTCGAACCAGCCGTTAAAGCTTAAAAAATAAATATGTCCATTGGGTCCTAACAGTCCGTTACTTCTCCACCGCCCACCATATTCTGTTGATTCGTTAAAAACAAAATTATCTCCAGGGCCAGCCACACGTATAAAAGTCGGAGAGCCCACATCAGCCGCCCAGAAAATTCCATCCTGATCGTACACTATGCTGGTTGCAAAATGAAATGGGAAACTCTCAGCTGTATCCCAAAAGTAGAAGAGGCCATTCACCGGATCATGGAATCCTACTCCATTGCCATCAATTGTAAAAATAACCTCACCGGTTACCGGTGATTGTGCCAAAGCAGTGATCACCCGAAATGTTCCCTGGTCCTGCATGGGTAATTTCTTTATCGTATTATCAGCAGGATTAATAACAGCAAGAAATGCATAGCCTCCCTCCATCATCAGCTCTCCTCCAACCCAGATCAACCCATCCCTTGCCTCCATCAGGGCTATGGGGGCATCTGAAGTAGCTTCATTGAAATGATAGTGGGTAATTTTTCCGGTAGCCGGATCCAGTCGGTTAAGCCCATTGGCAAATGTGGCCGCCCAGATTTCCCCGCGGCTATCCATCATCAGGGTGATAATGCTATTGGAAGTAAGGGATGTTGCGTCATCTTGATCGTGAAGGTATTGCTTCGTTATTCGGGTAAAAGGATCATAATTGAAAATCCCAATGTTTTGAGAATGGTAACTCCCCCATAGTGTACCCTTTTTATCGATGATTAATCCTGTAATACCCATTCCATTAGCCGGCACACTGAAGTCAATCACAGGATTAAGTTCAGCCAAGTAATGAAATGATATTGCCCCGCTTACCGGATTGTAGTCTGCCAGTACAATCTCACCATCGGTTAGATTTGACCTGCTATTACCAATAATAAATTGTAACCAAAAATGCCCGGTTGCAGGGTCTATGGTCATATTGATTGGCCCTAGTACAAGCTCATGCTTTACTTGATCGGAAAGTTTAGAGGCATTAAAAGCTTCCTGGAAGAAATCTCCCGTATACAAGTTATAGGATTTCGATTTGGGTCTGATTTTCAATACTTTTCCGGTAACTGATGCACCCGCTATCCAGATTGTACCATCCGAGCCTTCACAAAGTTGCCAGGCAGCTCCCTGCATTGGAAAAACCTGTGATTTCTTCAAATCCGGATCATACCGAAGCAAATGCGTTGGGTAACTGGTGTCGCCAATTGTGCCAATCCATAACCCCCCTTTTTTATCCTCATGGATGGTATACACTGCCGGAGTCGTTCTGTCGGTTGCACCGGGAGCATAGGGCTGCTCAGGATCGTACGTCATTCGTTTGAACGTCCCATCGATTCGATTCATTTTTTGAAGCCCCATGTTTGTACCTACCCAAAAATTTCCACGACTGTCTTCCAGTATCCCACGCACGGCTGAGGTCCAAATGGTATTATCATCGTTGGGATCGTACACGTACGTGGTGAATGAATCTGTATCGGGACTATAGCGGCTAAGCCCGCCACTATTACTACTTCCAAAATAAACGAATCCGGTTCCGGCCCAAAGTGTTCCTTGTTTATCAACGTACAGGCTCCTCACATCATTTGCCTGTAATGAATCAGGATTGCCAGACTCAGCGTAGTACCGCTTGAATTTACCCGACTTCCGATCAAACCGGTTGAGTCCGTTTTCCGTACCAAACCATAATTCACCCCTGGCATCCTCAACTGCACTTACCACGCGCGGATGGCTGATGGATGTACTATCTTGCGGATCGTGTGCAAAGTGCTTGAATGTTTCTGTTAACGGATCAAAGCGATACAGCCCGCCACCATAGGTGGAAACCCAGAGCATATTGAATTGATCCCAATAAAGATGTTCAACGTAGGGGAAGGTTAGCGAAGTGGTTTCCCCAAGGGTATCGCCTGGAACGTTTTTATAGGTAACAAACTCGTGGCCATCATAGCGGTGAAGGCCACCGTGCGAACCAAACCATAAGAACCCATGAGGTCCCTGCACAATGCTGTTAACACTATTCCCAGCACGTCCACCCGGCAATGTGAATTCTTCTATTATATAGTCCAACTCTGCCATGGGCGATATTTGCTGGCCATAACCATGCAAGAAGAGCAATACGAGAAACACAGATAGAAGTGAAATCAATTTTTTCATAAGCGTGCATTAATACTTCTGAGAAGAAGCATGAAACAACCGGTAGAATGGATATAATACACGGGTAATATACTAAAAATAGCAGAGTCTTAACCTTCGCAAAGGAGCTCAGACATTATGTAGTTCAATAACAAACTGACTTCCCTCACCCCCTTTAGTTTCTGCCTTCAATACTCCTCCATGCGCCTTTACAATATCCTAATTTGTCTGCATTACAGATTGGCAC
>CAZCRJ010000142.1:0-6909 GCA_964501015.1 uncultured Roseivirgaceae bacterium
AAAAGGAAACGCGCTCAGTTATATACGTTAGACCATCATGTCCAATAATTTTAAACGTTATAATTTGTCGTCCTTCTGTCAGCATTTCTTTTTCATTAAATAGATGAGCTGAAAAAAATGCGGTATCGCCTGAAGCGTATTTTGGCTGATTAAAAATTAGGGTTAACCGACTTGATGCAGAAGGCGATGTGCTAACAGGAATAGCCTGTAGATAGACAACAGGCAACGACACCATAAAAAATAGTATGATACGAAAACTATTCATCAGCTAAAAGTTACCAGAACCAGGGTTCTACTGTTGTGGGATTTTTAAAATATTGCGTACAGGGAAAAGGAACGATTTCAATTTCAGGCAGTGGATAGGGTATTTCTTGCACATCAATATAAAATCCCTTACTGGCAACTCCTGATACACCAAAATAACCAATCACTTCTTCTTCCGGATCGGCAACATTCTCAATGTTACCACGGATTTTAATAGCATTAGGTTGAAACAAATCAGTAGCGCCAGATTGTTGTTTCTCTACCAGGCTCCAGAAATCATAGGCTTCCTCTGATAAACTGAGTTGCTGAGCCTCCAGGTAATACTTATCATAGAAATGCATTGAAGTAACAGGAATTAGTCCAAGGTCTATTTTATTATAGGTACTTTGTGTTACCAGTTGATTTTTTGAAACCTGGGCATTTTCACTATAGTTATAGGACCAGCAGATACAGCAGGTACATTCTCCAACCTGGATTAACTGACCCGCTTGATAAATATATCCACTGCAAGGTTGGGGTATAGGGATTTCTCCTCCGGGGGTTGCTCGGGTTTCCAGTTCGGGATTGGATTTCACTTTATGAATGGCTGTCCATCGCCACCGGTATAAATTAGATCCCGTCTGATCTCCCTTGGTATCAATGAATACTTTAAGTCCGTCAACAAATGAATCTGACTGACTTCCGGGCAATGCATTTTTTACAAATTCAAAATAGACATTATTTACTTCGCCAGCCGAAGTTAATAGCTGTGGTGCTGAGCGATATTCTTTTCCATTGACTGTTGTGATGGACACATGGTAGGACCGCCCGAGTTCACCCTGAAGATCATTCTCATTTGTCATGTAAAGTCCGGGTTTACTTTCTGAAAGGAAGGCAACATTATTCAGGTCATCATAAATGGCGACTAATGCATTGGTTACCGGCTCAAAGGCCACCAATCGTGTGGTGTTCAATTTATTGGTATAAAACAGTTTTACCTGGTATGGTCCGGGAGCGTTCGTGATTAACCCATCCACAACAATTCGCCTTACATTTTCCGGCTCATCCACTTTGAGCGGATCTACACAAGCGGAGATAATAATGAGCACAGCATAAAAAACTTTACGAATCATGTATTAAAATTTTATACCATAACTAACAGAAGGAACAGGTACACCAATCAGTGAGAGCTGATAAGGCTTAACGGCTCCTGCAACATTATAATCAAAAAAGGCAGAATAGGGATTCTTCCTTCCATAAATGTTATACACGGAAATGGTCCATTGCCCGTTTATTTTTTTCTTTCGTCTATTCCCCCCTTCAATAATTAAAGCGAGATCCAAACGATGATAGTCGGGTAACCGATAATTATTTCGTTCTGAAAAATCAATTATTGGCGCAGAATTTATTTCATATGCGGCTAATGGAATCGATATTGGCCTGCCGGTATGATAGGTAAAGATACCAGAAAAGAAAATATTTCGCTTAATACTGTAACGCCAGTTTACATTCACAATATTGGGCTGATCAAAATTGGAGGGGTAATAATCACCGTTATTAATCTTTTCACTTTCATACGCTCCGTTAATTTTTCTGAGCGACCTCGAATACGTGTAATTAATGCCCCCCACTAACCGTCCTTTTGTTTTATCAACAGATACTTCAATACCATACGCTAATCCATCGCCTGGGAGTAACGCGGTTTCCAGCTGAGGGTTAAGAATCAGGTTTGCACCATCTTTGAAGTCGAGGATGTTTTGGATTTTTTTCCCATATACCTCAACAAAGCTCTCATACATATTACTTTTTGAATTCCGGAAATAGCCAATCGACAACTGATCACCCAACTGTGGATTAAAGTATGTGTTGGAGGATTGCCAGATATCAACAGGAGTTACAGCGGCTGTGTTTGAAACAAGGTGGATATATTGATAGATTCGGTTGTACCCAAGTTTTAACGATGAATTCGGATTGATTCTGTAATTGAGTGAAAGCCTGGGCTCTGGGCCGCCATAGGTCTTAATTGTTTCTCCCGAGGAGTACAGTACTGAATCCGCTATATTTCTTGGCTCACGTGGCTTGTCTGACTCATATGTATAAACAGTTGCGGGGCCAATCCGACTAAACAAAGAAAGCCGTAAACCCGCTTCAACACTTAAGCGGTCACTAACAGAAAACATTTCACTAAAGTATACTGCTGCTTCCACTGAATTTTCAGCACGCATGGTGATGTCGGCACTATTCGATTCGGTAGCGGTTGCGCGTAATGTTCCAGGCCTGAAATTGTAATAGGTGGTGAGCATTCCAAATGTTTGTTTATGTTTCCCATCACGATTGAAATCGACTTTAATAGATGGATATAGAATACTATAGGATAGTTCAAAGGCTGTAGGCGGATCGGTTTCGCTTACATTATAGGAGTAGCGGCCGAGATTCACACCTATACTATAGTAAAGTTCCGGATTCAATTTATTATCATAACGCAGTGCCATTGCCAGGTTTTGCCATTTATTTATCGTGTCATTTGATAATTTAAATCGATCCTTGCTGGCATAGGAGGAAAGAGTAAGCTTTGCACCATTCTTTAACTTCTGGGAATATTTAATAGAACCATCATAAAATGATACTGAGCTTTCCTGGATACCCTGATAATTTGTTTGGAGTAAGTCTAGTATCCAGTCTGAGTAGGTGGACCGTAACGAAAAAATCAGTGAGCTTGTATCTTTTTTAACTGGACCGCCTACGGTTAGGTTGCTGGAAATGAAACCAATTCCGGCATTCCCTTTCCACTTCTGATAATCGCCTTCACGGGAGGTCATATTCAGTACGGAAGAAACTCTTCCACCATATTCTGCAGGTATTCCACCCTTATAAAAGGATGCCTCACGGATAGCATCTGAATTAAAGGCTGTAAAAAATCCAAATGCATGGGCAGTATTGAATATCGGTACACCATCAAAAAGGACAAGGTTCTGATCAACACCACCACCACGAACATTATAACCGGTGCTGGCTTCACTTACTGTTGATACGCCTGTTTGTGTTTGCAATATCCGGATCACATCTGTTTCTCCAAGGAATGTGGGTGAGCGTGTAAGCTGATCCATATTAATGGTTGTCAAACCAACTTTTTTGGTTGTGATTCGCTGATCGGAAATAACTACTGCCTCAAGGGTAGTCGGAGTTTCGTCCATCAGCGTATTTACTTTTCCATCAGCATAGATACTTAGACTAAGTAATTTCTCTTCGTAATTAATGTGCCTGAAGGTGATGATATATTCTCCTCCAGGTATCAACATCTGGTATTGCCCTTCAGCATCGCTTTGTGTGGCAACATCCAGTCCATTAACAAATATTGTTGCGCCAACGATTGGGGCATTATTTTCATTATCCAATACAGATCCTTTCATCTGTACTTGTGTACCCGGTACAAACGTTCGGGGTGTTCCTATAACGAATTCGTCAACCTTGACCTGACGGTTGATGGCCGATTCTTTAATGGCATCTCGTTCCAGTTCACGCTGTGGATCCTTGTAGAAAACAATAGCATAATCAAACAAAAAGATGAATCGTATATCAGAATCTTGTAGTATATCCGTAAGGGCTTCATGCAAAGTACCTAAGGTATAGTCGCGTGTAAAGGCAAATGGCTCAAGCCATTCTTCCCGGTAAAAGAATTTCAGATTGGTCCTTCGCTCCATACCGGAAATAAAATCGAGCAATACTTCGCCTTTGCTGATGGATATCGACTGGTTAGCAATAGTTTCCTGAGCAAAAGCCAGGCGGGTGGTTAAGAAGAAAATGACGAGAAGGGTCCGAAAAAACAACGTAATGGGTATTAAATTAATCTACAATGTAAGAGAGTTTATAAACCTATGCACGTGAATTTTACAATGGGTATGTTTCTTTTACGGATGGCAATACTTTATGTTGCAGCGTGTGTTCAGAAGATAGAAATCAATGCCTTCAAATGGCAAAAATTAATAACACAATGGAGATATATAAATTGAACATGTCAGGATATCCACATTTGACCAAAAAGGTTAGAACTCAAAAGCGTTAAAAGTCGGGAATGGTTGATTATACCTCCGGCTCCTGTTGACTTAAACAATGAAAGGAGCCCAAACCCCAGATTATATCAGTTGAATCTAATCCGATTACTGTTCGGTCTGCAAAACACTGTTGCAGTATCTGGCAGGCTTTGTCATCGTTTTTATCACGGAATGTAGGCACAACAATGTATTTGTTGCTGATGTAAAAGTTGGCGTACGATGTTGGCAAGCGCATGCCTTCGTAAACAAGCGGAGCAGGCATTGGTAACTCAACAATATTCATTTGCTTTCCGGTCTCAAGTCGAAGGGTTTTCAACAACTTTAAATTTTCCATAAGGGGTTCATAATTTGAATCCTGCTTATTGGTTTCCACAACGGTTACCACCGTGTCTTCATTAACAAACCGTGTCAGGTCATCGATGTGGCCATCCGTATCATCGCCTTCAATGCCATCGCCCAACCAAAGGATATTGTTTACTCCATAGTAGTTGTAGAGGAAGTTCTCAATTTCGCTTTGGTTAAGGTGTGGGTTTCGGTTAGGATTAAGTAAACAGGATGTTGTGGTCAAAAGAGTTCCCTTCCCATTAAACTCAACAGAGCCGCCTTCCATTACTATGCCCGGATGAAACACCGGAATGTTGTAGTGTTTTCCAATTAATGTTGGGATGACATCGTCAAGATCATAAGGTGGATATTTATTCCCCCAGGCATTATATCCCCAGTCAACAATTACTTTTTTTTGTCCTGCCGTTGGATTGATCAGAAATGCAGGTCCATGATCTCTGCACCACGCGTCATTGGTTGCGTGGTAGAAAAAGCTGATGTTTGAAAGATTGGCATGTACTTTCTCCAGGTGCTGTGTGGCGAATTGTTTCATCGCTTCATCCACTACGTTTATGTTTACCCGTTCACCTTCTGCCACGCGTTTAATAAACTCAGCATATACCGGATAGATCGTATGAATTTTTCCGGGCCACGAGGCTTCCTTATGCGGCCAGCTTAGCCAGGTAGCTGTATGGTTAGCAAACTCAGCTGGAAAATAATACCCAAGTTCCTTAGGGGTAGGGGAATCCGGGAGTCCGGGAGTTGAACTAGTCTTCATCAATGTAACGCCTGGTTATCGGTTGATAAGAATCAATTCTTCGGTCGCGGAGGAAAGGCCAATGTGTCCGGTAGCTGTCGGTCTTGCTTAAATCAACTTCCAGCACATTTACTTCTTCCTGATCGTGGGAAGCTTTATATAAAATACTTCCGAAAGGATTGGCAATAAAAGAACCTCCCCAGAATTTCATTTTTCCTTCTTGCTCAAATCCAACACGGTTAACGCTTACCACATGAAGTCCGTTGGCTACCGCATGACTGCGTTGTATGGTTTGCCACGCATTAAATTGTTCTGTATTGGTAGCCTCATCCTGTGCGGTAGCCCATCCAATTGCTGTTGGATAAAACAACACTTCTGCACCCATTAATGCTGTAATACGGGCGGCTTCCGGATACCATTGATCCCAACAAATCAATACACCAATGGTTGCAAATTTTGTTTTGAATACTTTGTATCCCAGATCTCCGGGGGTGAAATAAAATTTCTCATAATAGGATGGATCATCCGGGATGTGCATTTTTCTATACTTTCCCAGATACGTTCCATCAGCATCCAGTACGGCTGTGGTATTATGGTAGAGGCCCTGGGTACGTTTTTCAAAAAGTGACGCAATAATGACTACGCCCAGTTCCTTTGCTACTGCTGACAGCGAAGTGGTTGAAGGCCCGGGAATGGATTCGGCCAATAAGAAATTATCGTAATCCTCCACATCGCAGAAATACAAGGAAGTGAACAACTCCTGAAGACAAACGATCTGCGCGCCCTTTGCGGCAGCTTCACGAATACCGAGAATAGCTTTTTGAAGATTATCTTCTTTATTATTCGTGCATGCCATTTGCACCGTTCCAATCTTTACCAATTTAGTAGCCACATGATAAAAGTTAAGCTGCAAAATTAGTGTGATTGAGGGTAAATAAAAATTTAGCCCTAATAGAGATCAGGGTGAACTTGTAACGTGCTAGCTTTCTTCAAACAGAGATCTTCATAAAGGAGTTGTCCTTCGTTTCAAGGTGTGAATTGCCCATTAACCACTCATCGGCTTTGCGTGCGGCTTCGCGGCCCTCGGAAATAGCCCATACTACAAGTGACTGCCCTCTACGGATATCACCTGCAGCAAAGACACCCTCTTGCGAAGTCATGTAGTTTTCTGTTCTGATGTTCCCGCGTTCATCCAGGGTCAACTTCAGTTCTTCCACCAGACCACTCTTTTCAGCCCCGGTAAATCCGATGGCCAGTAAGGCAAGATCACAGGGAATGATGCGCTCAGTATTCTCCAGTTCATGGAAACCCGCTTTTCCGTTCTCTGCAAGAGTCCACTCAATCTCCACCACTTTCAATCCTATAAGACGATTCATGTGATCGCCTACAAATTCTTTTGTGAGTATCGCCCACTTCCGGTCTGCACCTTCTTCATGCGATGACGATGTGTTCAACACCATGGGCCAATGTGGCCAGGGGTTTGTTTCTATATTACGTGAAAGGGGAGGCTTTGCCAAAAGTTCAATCTGCATA
>CAZCRJ010000143.1:0-6873 GCA_964501015.1 uncultured Roseivirgaceae bacterium
TTCAATCTTGCCAGTAAAGAATGGATTTAGAAGTAGATTGCTGGCATTCAGATCATCAAAGCCTTCAATCTCCACTGAAAAGGTTTCTTTGATGGAGCTTTCGAGGTCTTCAACACCTGTAATTTCATGTTTGTTGATGGTGACATGAGCGAGGCGTTTTCGAACATCAGCCAGGTATTCGTCCGTGTTGCTAAATGCCATTACCCGTTTTCGCTGTTCCACTGATTGGTAACCATCATAAAAGTGTTGTATGGTGCCTGTGAATGAACCCGAAGGCTCCAGTGTCAGGTCCAGTAAAGTCAATCTTTTTAAGCTGTGCTGAGGTCTCAATTCATACCAGTACGATTCTTTCTCACCAAACACTCTGCCTTTTCCATTGAGGCACCGTTCCGGCAACATGCCGAACATCAGCAATGGATCCGTGGCATCCAATAGATACACCTTATCGTTAATGGTGAGTTTGGCCACCACATAGTTAAATTCACTTAACACCGGATATAGTTCATTGACCTGCCCGTTACTACGTGTGGATAACAGCATAGGCTCCACCTTCAGCCCTGCATTGTCGAGAGCCGCAATCAGCGACAGGTTTATGTCCCCAACATTTCCTTTCCGGCTATCAAATGCTTTCTTAACTCCAACGTCACAGAAGTAATCATAAACGCCATCCCATTGGTACCATGACTTGATGAAATTGTAAATACGCACCGCCTTTTCTTTTGGATCGCTTACTCCGACCAGCAATTCTTGAAGCTTTTGCGACAGGTCTTTACCTTTCTTTACCTGAACGCCAAAACTGGAATGCTTCTTTAGTTCCTGTTCTGCATCTTTCCATTCCTTGGTAATTTTGTCAACCCGACCATCAAAATAGCTGATGGTAGAAAGTTCGTAGTTGATGGAGGACAGGAAATTCTTTTTAGCCGTCATGTAGTCCTCTTCTACAAAGGCAGGTATATGGTGCATGGCATATTTTGAAAAAACACAGTCTGCAGAACCTGTGGCAACGGTTATGCACTTGGGCTTAATTTCGCTTTCATTTTTGGATAACTTCAGGAATCCTTTCAGGGTAATGTTGTAATTGTAGTTGCCGGGGATTTCTGTCCAATACTCACTGTTCACTTTAGGGATGTCGGACTGAAATTCCCATCGCTTAAAATTGTATACGTACGGGGATTCAATTCTATAATACACTTCAATCACACTGCCTGTCCGTACATTGGGTAAGGCAAATTTCTTCAGGTCCCAATGCTTATTATGATTTTCAGTAAATACTTTTTTGGCGTCCAGTTTGGTTTCTTCAATGCGGTTATTCTCCAGGTTCCAGGTGGAGGCTTTGAGTTCTCTCATGATCTCCAATTGGGATGATGAAGACTTGTATAAGGGAATGGAGAAGTCGGCCTGAGAGAGGCCATCCTTTTTAAGGATCTTGATTTTCTGATGATACTCAACTATGAGATTGTAGGTATTGAGATCAATGAAGGCATATCCAAACTCATCCAAGACCACAGCGGCCGCGGATGTGTCGCGTTCATAGGTAGTCATGTTCAAATCAGTGTACAGGATGTGGCCATAGGCAAAGCCTTTGGTTTGTGTATAGCCGATGATGGCGGAAAGTAAGCTTGCGGCCAATAGCGCCCGAGCAATATATGATTTCATATAGATTGAATTGGTGTGTTATAAATTTAAGAAATTCAGAAGGATTTTCTGCCTCCGGATGTGCGGATCAGAATGTTATTCCTTGACCGGGATCGATTGCCGTGCAAACTCCACCATCACCCAATAGGGAGGGCGATATCCTTTTTCGTTGCGGAATGAATCGATTTTTTCTTCTGTACTTTTCTTTGTTTGCTGATACAGATCCACGAAGGAATTATTTTTTAGTGCTTGTGTTGCACTCATGCCTTCAGGGATTATGCCGGGATTACCGAGGGAATTCAACAGCAGGGAATAGGCTTTGACTACCCGCGCAAGGGGTAACAACCACCGTGAGTATCCAATTTCCATACCCGCATTGGCACGTTCCAATAAGGCATCCATAACCGCATTGTCAAGGTGATCCTTCAGCAACGTCTCCGGATCACACCATTCTGCTACCAGCGAGAGTTGGGGATCGTACTCCAGGTCGGAAGGCATTTGTGTTACAAAATTTTCAACTCCGAATGCACTTAACCACTCACAGGTGCCAGGCGATGAAATAGTAGACTCCGCCTGCCATAGGTGAAGTCCGTACTGCCGGTAAGCGAACGATCCAACTTCTGAACAAAACATGGAAGACGAATCGTAGAAGTTCATCTTGAAATCATAGGGGATGTGCCTGCGCCTACTTTCTTCGTATGCTGTTTTTGCAGCATCATGGGGCAACATAGGATTGGCCTGAAGTTGTTGCAAATTGAACCGAGGACGCAATACCATAAACCGCAACTTCTTGTCGTTCAGGTATTCTTCTGCTGTTGCAATAGCAACACCTTTCTCAATATGTGCTTCGATGAACCAGGGTTGGTTGTTGGTTGCGTCAATATACACCAGCGCGACATGTGAAAAATTTCCGGGATAATCATTTCCACGCGAGATAAATGCTGATACCTCCGCACCTCCACGCGACACGAGTAGGTCGCCACTGTGTATCCTTATGCCTTGAATAATTGATGATGGAGTAACGGAAGGCTCATCCGTTACGGTAAGTACAGGATTGAAATTGATAGTATCAGCCTGGAGCAATACTTCTTCAACGGCAGCCCGCAAACCATAGAGTAAGGTGTACACTGCAATTCGTTGATCAGGTTCCTGTATGTTCCACTGTTGTGATTTTTGTTTGATAAACGCGCGGAAGGCTGAGTACTGCTTCAGGTAGTCCTCCTGATTTTTAAGGGTGGCAAATAAGGACCCCATCGAAAAATTGTGATCCAAAAGTTGTTTCAGCCGGATATCATCATACATGATAAGACTATCGGCTTGAAGTTCGGATAACTGCTGTTCAGCCCCGGCAAGGAATACGGTGGCAAGGGAATCACGCACATCAACATCAAATTTTCGCACATGCGTAAATTCTTTTTCCAGACTGTGCCAGGTGCTGTCCATGTTCCAGGCAAAGGGATCCGCCTCGGCTGCCTGTAGGTGTAATGTTTTAGTGTCAGGAAAGGTAAGGAAAATGTAGCCTATCAGGAGAAGGGCGAATACCCATGCTATAATTTTCATTGCCCGGGATGTGTTCATGAAAATCGACTATTCTTCCGTATCGTATTCCACAAACCAGCTTTGCATTTCCAATTGCAATACACCCAGGAATGCTTCCTTAAAAATTCCCTTTGACATCTTGGATTTTCCACGGGTGCGTTCTGTAAAAATAATGGGCACCTCTTTGATTTTAAAACCATACTTCCAAGCCTTGAACTTCATTTCAATCTGGAATGCATACCCTACAAATTTTACCTCATCAAGCGGCAGCGTCTCCAATACCTTTCTGCGGTAGCAAATAAACCCGGCAGTAGTATCATACACGGGGATACCGGTAATCAGCCGGACATACCAACTGGCAAACCAGGAGAGCAACACACGGCCAATGGGCCAGTTCACAACATTTACCCCGGTTACATACCGCGAGCCGATGGCCATATCATTTCCTTCCTCCTCACACGAATGGATTAACCGGATAAGATCTTTGGGATCGTGGGAAAAGTCGGCATCCATTTCCAGGATGTAGGAATAACCTTTTTCCAGGGCATACCTGAACCCTGCTATATAGGCAGTACCCAGTCCATGCTTGCCTTCACGTTTCAATAGATGCAACCGTGTTGAGTGCTCGTTAAAATGAAGCTGGAGTATTTCTACTACGGCAGCGGTTCCATCGGGTGAATTGTCGTCAACAATAAGCACATCAATGGATTTTGGTAATGCGAACACGGCATTGATAATGTCTTCCACATTTTCAACCTCATTGTATGTTGGAATGATGACGATGGATGTGTTCAAGGGAAATCGGTAAACAACAAAAGTAGAAAAAATCAAGCGCTTACCAATTTCGGGTGTTTACCAAAAGTAGCACTATGGTACAGGGAAAGGTGTTCCGTAATTATACTACCTATACGTCAGTTATTTGTACCGCAACCCAAAGCCAAAAGCATAGAGTGGATTTTCTGAATCGTAGGGAACATCTTCTTTTTGCTCCCGAACGGCTTTCATAGATGAGGGTAGTTCAAAGGGAAGATTTCCTTCCGGCCTGGCCTTTCCGAAAATAACATCTAACAATGCCTCATCACTGGCGCCATAATTTGCCAGCAACGCATGGGCATGTTCACTGATTTCCGGAATCACCGCAGGCCGGTCCAGGTAAATATCGACTATCGTGGGTACGGTTTTCAACAGTGTAAGAATGTCGGATTTTTCTTTGCCTTTAAAGTCAAGGTCGCCATGGTGAAAGCCGAGTGCAAAGGGATTTTTGGTTTCCACCGGATACCAGGGTGTATTGAGCCGGATGATGGCCACATCAGCAAGTTCCGGACGATCCACTACTTCACCATACCGGGCGGCAAGTTCAGCATTAACATTTTGGATATAGAGTTTAGTTTTGGTGGAAGAAAGCGGCAGTGCTGCTTGTCCGTTTGTCTCCTGATTTTTCAGCAGTGTGAGCGATCTGCGCTGAGCTGCTTCGCCTGCTTTTTTAAACTCTTCCTTTCCTACTATGGTCAGTGCACGATCAACATCGACAAATGGATTTTCAAACAATCCCAATATAAATTTTTGATGAAGTAATCTTCTTACCGACTGATCAATACGTTCTTCTGAAAGCTTTCCATTTTTTACCAAGCTCATAACGAGTTCCGGTCGGCTTTCTCCGCCAAACTGATCAACACCGGCTTCCAGTGCTTTCAACACCCTGTCCTCTTCACTCAGGTGTTCAACACCCCAGGCGCGCGCGGGCCAAACCACTTCCCCCATATTCACATCGGTGATGACACCCCAATCAGTACACACCACGCCCTGGTAGTTGTATTTGTTGCGAAGCAGGTCGGTGATCATAGTATGGTTAAAGGCAAAGGCAACATCTTCTTTAGATTGCCCTATGGGTATGCCATAATAGGGCATAATCGCGGCAGTGTTGGCTTCGAATGCCGCTTCAAACGGGATGAGGTGATAGTCAAAATTATTTCCCGGATATACCTGCCCTTTGTGAAATTCAAAATGCGGATCAAGCCCTTCGCGTTGCGGACCGCCACCGGAGAAATGTTTTGTCATGCACGCCACACTTTGGTCATTTAGTGCATTGCCTTGAAAGCCAAGGATGTAAGCTTTTACGAGTTTGGCGGAAAGCTGAGCATCTTCACCAAACGTTCCGCTAATGCGGGCCCACCGGGGTTCTGTAGCCAGATCGGCCATTGGGTGGAGGGCTTCACGAATGCCTACGGCCAGGTATTCCTGTCGTGCAATGTCTCCGAATTGGTGCATCAATTCCGCATCGCCTATGGCAGCAAAGCCAAGTTGTTCAGGCCATTGCGAGAAATCATTTGCCTGCATGGAAAAAATGTTGTTGCTAAAATAACTGCGCGGATCAGAGGCAATGGTTACCGGTATACCAAGGCGTGATTGCTCGGCCACTTTTTGAACATTATTATACCAGGCGGCAAGCGGTTTAGTGCCGGGTGCTGCCCAGATATTAATGTGATTCATTAACTTATCTTCGATCAGTGTATTAGCTTGTGGCATTCTGGAAAACATTCCGGTGCCGGGGATGTTATCAAGCGACCCGTCATCATTGATTCGCACACCATTGATAAACAGTGTTCCTGCTTTTTCTTCCAGCGTCATTTGATTCAACAGGTTTTCAATACGCTGATCAAGTGGTTGCGTGTGGTCTTCATACACATCCAGTGTGTTGTTTTTATTCAGGTCGCGGTAAGCAGATTTGCCTATTGATTTTATCACGGAGGAATGTGCTTCAACTTCCGGTGCCAGTTTGCGTACGGCCTCCTGTTTGCAGGAAGTAGCGATAACAAGACTGAGGATGAGAAGGAAAAAGGTGCTTCTTTTCATAAACGATTTATTATGGCCAGGATAAAACTAAAACGCCCCGAGAACCAGGGCGGTTTAGTAAATAATGAAATGAGTTAGGCTACTTCAGCCTCCTGCACTTGCTTGGCTAATTTCTGTTGAACGTCAAACGGTACTTGTGCAAATTCAGCAAAGCGCTGGGTAAAACTAGCACGTCCTTGCGACAGCGAGCGCAGTGTTGTGGAATACCGGTCGAGTTCAGCCAATGGTGTACGGGCTTTAATTACCTGGTCGTTTCCGTTGGAGTCGATTCCCAAAATGATGGATCTGCGGGTTTGCAAATCGCCCATTACTTCGCCCATAATTTCTTCCGGCAACTGTATGTCAAGATCATACATGGGTTCCATCAGAGTAGGTTCGGCATTCATGAAAGCTTCTTTAAAGGCCATCATACCGGCAATTTTAAAAGAGATATCGTTTGAGTCAACCGCGTGCATCTTTCCATCGTACACCATAACCCGTACATCGCGCACATACGATCCCGTGACAGGGCCCTGGTCCATTTTTTCCATAATGCCTTTCTGGATGGACGGAATAAAGCGTGTGTCAATAACACCTCCAACAATACAATTGTAGAAAACTAATTTGCCACCCCATTCGAGGTCAATCACTTCTTTGCCGCGCACAGAAAATTCTGTTGGTTCTGGCATGCCTTCAAAATAGGGTTCAATTTTCAGGTGCACTTCTCCAAACTGGCCGGCACCACCTGATTGTTTTTTATGCCGGTACATGGCCTGTGCCGGTTTGCGAATGGTTTCGCGATAGGAGATGCGCGGAGGAATGAATTCGATATGAACGTTATATACATTTTCGAGATACCACTTGCAT
>CAZCRJ010000144.1:0-6862 GCA_964501015.1 uncultured Roseivirgaceae bacterium
CCTTAAGCAACTGGAATTCGGCCTGGTGAAAGAAGTTGGTAGTGAGCGAGCCATTGTTCACCGCATTGCGCCTCACCTGGTACTTGCTGAGAAAATGTTGTTACCCCTGAAAGAGGGCAGAGGCTTTGGAAGTTTGCTCACCTCGGTTGGACTTAAAATCTATGATTGGCTTGCCGGGGTAAAGCCTGAAGATCAGCGGTTGATGGTAACCCGAAAAAGGACGCTGGAGTTGGAACCACAGTTAAAGTCTGAAGGGATTAAAGGAGGAGGCTATTATGCGGAATACAGAACGGATGATGCACGCCTGACTATCGAGATACTAAAAAGTGCTGCGTCATTTGGTGCTACACTTTGTAATTATGTTATCGCAACCGGATTTTTATATTCAGATCAGCAAAAGGTAAGGGGTGTTGAGGTCCGTGATGAAATCAACAACCACACATTTCCCATCAGGGCAACTATGATTGTCAATGCTGCCGGCCCCTGGGTGGATACCCTGCGCATACTCGATAAGTCAAAACAGGGAAAAGAGCTTCGCCTTACCAAGGGTGTACATATTGTAGTTGCGCGTAAACGGTTTCCTGTCAGTCAATCCATTTATTTCGATGTGGAAGATGGGAGAATGATTTTTGCCATACCCCGTGGACGAACAACCTATATTGGCACTACCGATACGGAATATGACAAAGAAATTGATGACGTGGTAACAACGAAAGACGATGCTCAATATCTTATTGATGCGGTTAACGATTCATTCCCCATGGTAAAATTATCCATGGAGGACATTGAATCAAGTTGGGCTGGATTGCGTCCATTGATACATGAGGAAGGTCGGTCGGCTTATGAATTATCGCGTAAGGATGAGATCTTTGAGTCGGCCTCCGGATTGATTTCCATTGCTGGAGGAAAACTCACCGGGTATCGTAAAATGGCTGAGCGTGTTACCGATATGGTTATCGCCCGGGCATTTAATAGCCGTAAACTTCAGAAGTGTTTTACGGATACGATACCATTAGGTGGAGGAGCATTTAAGGATAAGGAGGATGTAAAACAATACACTACCGTGATGGCGCAACAGTTACTGCAATACGGACTGGCACACTACACCGATTACCTGGTGCATACTTATGGTAAACAAACGGATACCATTCTTGATTATTACGGTTCGCTTCATGAGGAACAGGCAGATGTTAAGCTGGCACTGGCAGAGGTATGGTTTACGGTTACCTACGAGATGGTTATGACACCGATTGATTTTTTTATCCGGAGAACCGGCATGTTGTACTTTAACCTGCCCCGGTTAATCCGTGTTCAAGAACCTGTATTGAAAGCCTTGCAGACGATCTTCGGGTGGGATTACAGTATGCTTGCACATCAACGTAACCAACTTGTAAAAGCTATACAGGAAGCAAGAATAGAAGGCACTAATTTTACATACAACGAGTAACACGAAATAAATACGTAACCAGATGACGAAGTACATTATCGCTCTCGACCAGGGAACTACCAGTTCACGTGCCGTGCTCTTTGATGAAGCAAGTGAAATAAAAGGTATTGCTCAACGTGAATTCAGGCAGATATTTCCGAAAGCAGGATGGGTAGAACATGACCCGCTGGAGATTTTATCGTCACAGTTGGGCGTACTGGAGAAATTGGTTCAGGATTGTGCCCTTGACCTGACACAGGTAGCTGCAATAGGCATTACCAACCAACGCGAAACAACCGTGGTTTGGGATAAGCACACAGGAATGCCGGTCTATAATGCGATCGTATGGCAGGACAAGCGAACAGCACCGATTTGTGAAGATATGGTAGGTAAAGGATTAAGTGCTTATGTCCGCGACCAGACCGGATTAGTTATTGACTCCTATTTTTCGGCAACAAAAATCAAGTGGATTTTAGATAATGTTCCGAATGCAAAAAAGAAAGCTGAGCAAGGTGATTTGTTGTTCGGCACGATCGATACCTGGTTAATCTGGAACATGACGAAAGGAAATGCTCATGTTACGGATATGACGAACGCTTCACGAACTATGGTATACAATATCCAAACGTTGGCGTGGGATAAAAAACTGTTGGAAGAATTGGATATTCCTGAATCCATGTTACCGCAAGTAAAACCTTCTGCTGCCCACTTTGGGGAGTTTACACTGAATGGTGTAACGATACCCATTGCGGGCGTAGCTGGTGATCAACAGGCGGCCTTGTTCGGGCAGGCGTGCTTTGAACCCGGTATGGCAAAAAATACGTATGGTACAGGTTGTTTTATGCTGATGAACACCGGGTCAACCATACAGATTTCTAAAAATGGATTGCTGACAACCATTGCCTGGGGACTTGACGGCAAAGTAGAATATGCGCTGGAGGGAAGTGTTTTCATTGCAGGGGCAGCGGTGCAATGGCTTCGCGATAGTCTGGGATTAATAGATGAATCAAAAGACTCCGAATATTTCGCTGCCAAGGCGTTAGGCTCCAATGAAGTGTACGTGGTGCCTGCCTTTGCGGGATTGGGCGCTCCCTATTGGGATATGTATGCACGTGGAGCAATCTTTGGATTAACCCGCGATACTGGGAAAGATCACATCATCAAGGCTACACTCGAATCCATGGCCTATCAAACCAAAGATGTACTGAATGCCATGCAGGAAGATTCAGGAATACAGTTAGCAACGCTGAAAGTAGATGGAGGAGCTTGCTCCAACAACATTCTGATGCAGTTTCAGGCGGATATTTTAGGAACAGATGTAGAACGCCCTGAAGTGATTGAATCAACAGCCATGGGCGCGGCCTTTTTAGCAGGCATACAGATTGGGTTATGGAAGAAAGAAGAGATAACCAAAAACAGAAGAATCGATAAGCTTTTCAACCCTGCGATGGATGCTGCTACGCGTGATAAATTGTATAATGGATGGAAAAGGGCAGTGGAGCGAACGAAGGGGTGGGTGGATTGATTGATTATATTTTGCTAATTTATAAATCTTATTTTTTTCTCTGGTTGATTTTCATTTTTAAGTATTCCATTAATAAACTCATTAATCAATTCTAAATGCTTGACATATAATTGCAACCTGTTAAGCAAAATATCCTTGTCAGGTTGACTTATGTTATTGCCAAGGAAAAATCTAAGATAAAAGACTGAAGTATAGGCATTATGATCAAACTCTGCTTTAGTTGGGGCAAATGTAATTTGTGAGGCATTCATATTTTTAAAAAAATCAAATTGCTTTTCCTGTCCTGTTGCAGCACAAAATAAAATAGGAAATGGGTACTCTGCATTTTCAGTAATTATTTTTTGATAAACCTCAGGCCACATTTCTTTGATTTTCTCAAAATCCGTTTTAAACTCAATAGTTGTTTCTAATGAAATTAAGCCCTTAATAGTTGCGACCTGTGCAAAGGCTCTTAAGCCCATTTGAGCTCCCCAACTATGCCCAATAAAAAAAATTGCTTTGGAGTTGCTTAACGATTGGGCGAATTGCAGCACACTTCTTAGACTTTGTTCCTCTTCATCTTTTATAATTTTCGAATACGGTTTAAGTCCATAAATTGTATTCTCATAGGGTAAATGAAAGTTTGCCGATACGAAAATGAACCCGCGAGATGCAAAGTACTCAGCCATTGCAAAGTTCTCGAATGGGTAACTCTGTGAGCCGTGATGATAAATAATTACAGGATAGTGCGAATGCTTTATATTTTTTTGACGGATACTTTTAGTTTCTGTATTGCCCATTAAATCTAAAATGTCAGAATAGGTAAATGCGCCAAAATCATTAGCATTACCTGTAATTAAATTTTCTTTAATGCAATCTCTGATAACTCCTTCCTGGTAATGCTTTTTAAGTTCTTTGTGAACGCGTGATAAATTGCGGGTCGTTTCCCACTCAAAAAAATTGTTAAAAGTTAAAAATATTGTTTCGGTTAACTTTTTATCCAATGGATGCCAAATTTGTATAAACTGGGGTTTCACTCCTGTATAGTCATAGGCTTCATAGTGAAACTTTGTATCAAACAGAAGAGTATCCGTATAGCCTACTTGAAAATTTCCTGGTTTGATATAGTCATACAAAGTTTCCTGGGCCCTAGACGCAGTACCTTGTAAAAAAAATATACAGAAAAGTAATGTTAATCTTATCATTATTTCTTTAAACTGTCCGGTAACGGTTTCCTGCAACCCGAAGGTAGCGATTTATACCTGTACTGACCGCAACGTCAGTAAGCACGGAATTTATTCCGATATTATCAGATATTTCAACCAAGCACAACCTGTCACGTCTAAACGGGACACTTTGATAAAAGCATGTCTTGCCTCGCCTTTGCGGGAAACCTTGGCCTGCCTGCCGGTTTAACCACTGAAACGCCAACTTTTGGGTAGGTGGTGTTAGCGGCTTGGGCTTCTTTTCTACCGGGTTTTGTAAACTTAAATGGCTCAAGTCATTCGTCTTTTTAAAAGTTGTGCATTTATCGCTACCACAATGGTGCTTAAACTCATTAACACCGCACCGATAGCTGGACTTAGCATAATTCCCCATTTGTATAACACACCTGCTGCCAATGGAATGGCGAGAATGTTGTAGCCCGCTGCCCACCAAAGGTTTTGTATCATTTTATTATAAGTGGCTTTGCCAAATAAAATTAAGTTGGCAATGTCTTTGGGGTCGGAGTTAACCAAAATTATATCTGCTGTTTCGGCTGCCACATCTGTGCCTGAACCAACAGCAATACCAACGTCCGCTTGTGCAAGGGCAGGGGCATCATTGACGCCATCACCTGTCATGGCAATGTATTCTCCTTTTTCCTGTAGCTCTTTTACTTTCTCTAATTTTTCATGCGGCAATACATTCGCTAAAAAGCCGTCCATCTTTAATTCATCGCTTACTTTCTTGGCTACTTTTTCATTGTCGCCCGTGAGCAGTAAATTTTTAATTCCTGCTTCTTTGAGTATTTGAATGGCTTCAAATGAGCTTTCCCTAATTTGGTCGGAAAATGTAAAATACCCGGCTACTTCCTTGTCTATTAAAATATAAACCACTGTGCCTGTAAAGTCATCATTTATTTCGGTGATACTAATTTTCTGTTCGTTCAAGTAATTCGGCCCAACTACTTTTATTTCTTTTCCGTCCACATTTCCTTCCAATCCTTTGCCCGGCAGGTAATTGAAATTTTCTGACTTTGGAATTGTAATGTTCAATTCTTTGACCTTTCTTAAGAATCCCGCAGCTATATAATGCTCTGAATGTTGTTCGATACCCGATGCTAAACGAAGTAATTCCTTTTCATCAAAAATGTTATTCAGCACTTTTACTTCCTGCAATTCATGCGAACCTTTTGTAAGTGTTCCTGTCTTATCAAAAATGATGGTTGTAATCAATCGTGCATTTTCAAAAGCTGTCCTGTTGCGAATAAGCAACCCTTTTTGTGCCGAAATAGAAGTTGAAATTGCCACAACCAATGGAACGGCTAAGCCCAAAGCGTGGGGACAGGAAATAACCATAACTGTGACCATCCTTTCCAATGCGAATACAAAAGGAAAGCCCAGGAGCAACCAAGCAACAAGTGTGATTAGTCCGCCACCTAAAGCAACAAAAGTTAAAATCTTTGCGGCACGGTCGGCAAAATTTTGTGTTTTCGATTTTATCTTTTGAGCGTCTTCAACCAATTTCACCACCTTGTTCAGGTAGCTATCTTTTCCGGTGCTTACAACTTTAATTGTCAAAGAGCCATTACCATTTATTGCTCCCCCAATTACGTTGCTGTCTATTTCTTTTTTTACAGGTTTGCTCTCACCGGTAAGCATACTTTCATCTACATAACTTTCTCCCTCTGTTACTAATCCGTCTACCGGCACTTTTTCGCCCGGCTTCACCATTACCATATCATCAATTTTTAGTTCGCTTACCGGCATGTCATGAATATGTCCATCTTTTAAATGATGTGCAGTGGAAGGCATCATTTTCACAAGCAATTCCAATGAGCGTGATGCACCCATTACCGACTTCATTTCAAAGTAATGCCCAATGAGCATAATGTCTATCAGGGTTGCCATCTCCCAATAAAAGTCCATTCCCGGCAAACCGAATGTTACTGCAATACTATATGCCCAGGCAACTGTAATAGCGACACCAATAAGTGTCATCATGCCAATGGCTTTGTCTTTTACTTCATCATAAAGTCCTTTGAGAAAAGGATACCCGCCATAAATGAAAATGAAAGTGGAAAGAATAGCTAACACATACTTGTCGCCCTGAAAGGATAATTCAAATCCTAGCCACTGCTGGATCATGTGCGACAGGGCCAGCACAGGAATTGAAACTATGGAACAGACAATAAACCGTTTCCAAAAATCCGAAACATTATGTCCGGCATGTTTGTCGTGTCCGGTCTCACCATGATTTGAGTGTTTCTCATGTTCATGATGTTCATGTTCTGTATGTGAAGTAGTATGGTCCATCTTTTTATTTGTCAATAATTTTCTGTTTGAGATGATGTATTGCATAACCACTACCGGCTCGGGCTTGGCGAAGATGGCGATTTTTACCATCCCGAACTATCGGGATTGATGATGAGAACCAACCTTTGAATAACCACAAAACTATCTTTGGAACACAGCCTGTCCCGTAACGGGAAACCCCGCCTTTAGGGTAGGTGTTTGTTACCTGCTGGCTTTTTACTAATTATCAATAAAATTCAAGGTGCTTTGAATTGGAGTATAACTTTCTTCTCCGAGCCAAAGTAAATGTCCCCACTTGGTATCGTAAATTTTTAAAATTGAGTTTTTGATTGTTGAGTGAGCATATTCAGCATGTTCAAGGTTGACAGCATTGTCATTTGAACTATGTAATATAAGTGTCGGACAGGCTATTCC
>CAZCRJ010000145.1:0-5635 GCA_964501015.1 uncultured Roseivirgaceae bacterium
AATGGCCTTTCGCTTGGCTTCCGGTTCACTCAATCCCTTAAGTGCAGTGTAAAATTTTTCTTTTACATCGACACCTTTTATATTCAAACCCATACCCTTATACGATTCCAACACTTGTTCGAATTCCCGCTTTCGCAACAATCCATTATCAACAAATATGCAATGCAGGTTTTTTCCAATGGCCTTATGGATAAGTGTGGCCGCCACAGTTGAGTCTACACCACCCGACAAGGCCATTACAACTTTATCGGTGCCTAGTTTATTCTTTAATGTTGCTACCGTTGATTCCACAAACTGATCTGGAGTCCAGTCTTGTGAACATACACATATATGCACGACAAAATTTCGTAGAAGATTCTTACCTTCAACTGTATGCGTTACTTCCGGATGAAACTGAATGCCATAGGTATTGGTATCTTTTACACGATATGCGGCTACTGTGACAGATGGCGTGCTGGCAATTACTTCAAAATTCTCGGGTATACTGGCAATGGTGTCGCTATGTGACATCCATACTTGTGTATCGAGTGAAATTTCCTTTAGCAATTCACTATGGTGATCGACAGTAGTTAAGCGTGCTCTTCCATATTCCCGTATCTGTGAGGGTAATACGGAGCCTCCGCTTTTCTGGGCAATTAGTTGAGCCCCATAACATACGCCCAAAACCGGTAATCCTTTAAATGAATCCAGATTGATATCCGGTGAACCTTCATCCCTTACGGAACACGGGCTTCCCGACAAGATAATTCCCTTAATCTCAGGTGTTAATTCGGGGATTTTATTGAAAGGGTGGATTTCACAATACACATTCAGTTCGCGAACCCTTCGGGCAATCAATTGCGTGTACTGCGACCCAAAATCAAGAATTAAAATTTGTTGTGGCATATGTGCAAAATTAACAGGCGTTAAGCAGACAGCAAGTACTATAACAGGTAATTGAGAATCTTAGGATTTCTCTTATTCTTCGGGATAACAATATTGCTGCAGGTAATCGCCTGCCTCATCAATGCCCCCATAAAAAGCCTTATTCAACAGGCTGCATCCTTCATCTTTCCTGTCCAACTCCACAAAGGCAATGCCCTTATAAAACGTTAACTGAAGATTACCCCGCTCCAGCATAAGCCCCAGGTTGATATAGGTTAGTGCTAATTCATACGCTTCCTGCTCAAGGGATAGGGATCCAGCATACAGGTAGGCAGGGAGATATCCTCCATTTATCAAAATGGCTTCATCAAACTGTGCGATGGCACTGTCAGGATAATCCAGTGCGTAATACGCAAGGCCGAGATACAACTCCACTTCTTCATCCGAACCAAACTTTTTAATGTTTTTTAGTTCACCAACTGCCTCTTCATTTTTTCCTAATTCCACCAACAGACCTGCACGCCACTTGAGTAAATCAACATTGAGTGGGTCCCAGTCTAAAACTTCGTTCAGGTCATCGAGTTGGCGATCAAGCTCTCCGATTTCCCGGAAAATAAATGCGCGTAAAATACGGGCGCGTGGGAGATTCTCATTTTCCGGAATAAATACATCCAGGTCGGCTATTGCTTTAGTATAGTCGGTAAGATAAAAATAGCAGAGCGCCCGCTTGTATAAAATCTGACGGGCTTCACTATCCTTTAATTTGGTAGCCTTGGCAACTTTGTTGTATTGCTTAAGCGCACCGACAAAGTCCTGCCGCGTAAGCAGTGTATCGCCAAGCGCCTCGGTCGTTTTTAGTTTAGATTGTTTAGACTGTGCCTGTACAAATGATAAGGAACCTGTAATAGCAAGGATAACAATCAACCACCTCATACTGCCATGGGTTTGTTTCGGTCGCGTTTACGCTCGTGTTCTTTCAAGTAAACCTTACGTAGTCGAATGGATTTGGGAGTTACTTCAACATATTCATCAGCCTGAATATATTCCAGTGCTTCTTCCAGTGAAAATCTAACAGCCGGAGCGATGCGCATTTTCTCATCCGAACCGGATGCCCGTACGTTGGAAAGTTTTTTGGTTTTGGTAACGTTCACCACAAGGTCACCGGCACGGCTATGTTCACCAATTACCTGACCTTCGTACACAGGGGCTCCCGGATCGACAAAGAATTTTCCGCGATCCTGCAAGTTGTGTAAACTATACGGTATGGCTTCCCCTTCTTCCATAACAATCAATGATCCGTTGATACGGCCAGCTATTTCACCTTTATAAGGCTGATATTCTTTAAAGCGGTGTGTAACGATAGCCTCACCTGCCGTTACGTTTAACAGGTAATTTCTCAAGCCGATAATGCCCCGTGAAGGAATTGCGAATTTCAGGATCATCCTGTCGCCCTTTGGTTCCATGTTTGTCATTTCTCCTTTACGCATGGATACCGTTTCAATTGCCTTTCCTGCATCCGTTTCCGGTAAGTCGATAGTGAGTTCTTCCATGGGTTCACATTTCATACCATCGATTTCACGGAAGATAACCTGCGGCTGCCCGATTTGTAATTCGTATCCTTCCCTCCTCATGGTTTCAATTAATACCGATAAGTGCAGTACACCTCTTCCAAACACCATGAAGCTATCGGCAGAACCGGTATCGCCAACACGTAGCGCGAGGTTCTTCTCAAGCTCCTTGTCCAATCGTTCCTTAATGTGGCGAGAAGTAACAAATTTTCCTTCCTTACCATAAAAAGGTGAGTTATTGATGGTGAAAAGCATGCTCATGGTTGGCTCATCAATGGCAATTGACTTCAGTCCTTCCGGCTTGTCAGGATCCGTAACCGTATCGCCAATTTCAAATCCTTCCAGGCCAACGATAGCACAAATCTCTCCGGATGAAACAGATTCAACCTTTTGCTTTTCAAACCCTTCAAAAATATAGAGGTCTTTAATACGTGCTTTTGAAACAGTTTTTCCATCGCGTTTGACTAACGCAATGGGCATACCGGATTTAATTTCGCCACGGTGCATACGCCCAATTGCAACCCGGCCTATGTAGGAAGAATACTCCAGCGATGTGATCAACATCTGTGGAGTTCCCTCTTCCACTGTAGGGGCAGGGATATATTTAATGATACCTTCTATTAAGGCTGTTATATCCGAAGTTGGTTGTTTCCAGTCATCACTCATCCATCCGTCTTTGGCAGAGCCGTAAAATGTTGGGAAGTCAAGTTGATCTTCAGTGGCATCCAACGTAAACATGAGGTCGAAAACCTGCTCATGAACCTCATCGGGTGTACAGTTTTTCCTATCTACTTTGTTAATAACAACAATTGGTTTCAATCCCATTTGTATTGCCTTTTGCAAAACAAAGCGGGTTTGAGGCATTGGGCCTTCAAAGGCATCAACCAACAACAAACACCCATCTGCCATATTCAGCACGCGCTCTACTTCGCCACCAAAATCGCTGTGGCCGGGTGTGTCAATAATATTGATTTTATAATCTTTGTAGCGTACTGCAACGTTCTTGGCCAGGATGGTAATACCACGCTCGCGTTCAAGTTCATTGGAATCCATGATCAACTCACCGGGAGTTTCATGGGCTTTAAATAAATGCCCGGCATGTAAAAGTTTATCTACAAGTGTTGTTTTTCCGTGGTCAACGTGCGCAATAATGGCAATGTTTCTGATCTTACTTACTTCCATAAAGTATTGAAATCCCCTCTTTAATGATTTTTAGGCCTATTGGCCCCTTATTAAGGGCGCAAAGATAACCAAATGCCGCAAGGTTTGGTGAATGGTATTTAAAGTTTGTTTATGGGGTTTTGACAGTTTTTACAGGTGGCATGGAGAAATTACTCCTTCTGAAGTGCCCTTTCAAGAAAAGCATGTAATTCTTCCATAATGCTGTCCGGGTCGGTCAAATACTGGACTGATGTAAATTGTTGATTAAACAGAACCAGAAGCGTATAAAACTTCTCTTCTGTGATGTGATATGTTTCCATCATGATCTGCCGAACATCCGGATCGGAAATAACCTGCCGGTAGGATTGCGTGCGGTTATTTTCCTCCACTACTTTAGAAAGTTTTCTTTTCTCCCGTTCCAGCTTCCAGAAATAATCGAACGGTGATGCAATTGCACTAATCGGATCCATGGTTTTTGGCGCCTGGCGCGTGCGGTCTTCAATGGTATTCGGATAAAGTCGCTTTGAACGCACAATCACATCGGAGAGCAACATCACGTTTTCCTGTAACAAAACAAGAATGGCATCTTCTTCAAAGAAAAGTGGAAAGACCAACGTTTTATACCCAAGTCCAGTGAAGATTAGCGTATCCGAAGGATTAGCATAAATAAGAAAACCTCCCCGTGCATTGGTCACTACACCCTTACCGGAATTTTTGATTCCGATATGAACATCCGGGATATTTTCTAGGGTGGCAGAATCCGCAACAATACCCCGATAGGCGCGCTGAGCTTTGCTCCCATGTGTAACGAGAATTAACATAAAAATGAAGAGTATGCGAATCACGTGCGGATGTATGCTGAAATGATGAGCGTAATAATGATTTAGTTGCAGGTAGATACTAATTCTTAACGTAAACCCGCTGATACCTATTGGCTAAAGCGTAAAAATGTTCCCATGGGTAAATCCTTTTCATTACGTGACTGGAGAAAAAACTCACCCACCTCAGGGTTTTTCACATCAAAGTGTGTTTTCACCACATTCAGCCCCACGAGGGGTGAAAGTCCTACGGCATACATGCTCAGTATGAAAAAGCAATTTTTATTTTCTAACAGTTGTGCACTCATACCCACCAGTTCATTCAACTGTTCCTGGAGTGTCCACTTTTCCCCTTCTGGTCCGCGACCATAAGGAGGCGGATCCATAATAATACCATTGTATTTATTCCCACGTTTCACTTCACGCCTTACAAACTTAAATGCGTCTTCATATACCCAACGAATATCCGTCAACGCGTTAAGCTGCATGTTTTGATTTGCCCAATTTAATCCAGGGCGCGAGGCATCTACGTGGGTAACTTCTGCCCTTGCAGAGCGTGCTACCACTGAGGCTGCACCGGTATAGGCAAATAAATTCAATATGCGGGGTTTCACTGTCTGCCACCTGGTAATGGTATCGTAAATAAAATTCCAGTTCTCGCCTTGCTCCGGAAAAACGCCAACATGACCAAAACCTGTAAGTGCAAGGCGAAGTGTGAGCTTAAGGTTATTGTAATGATACTGAACCTGCCACGATTCCGGCATACCTTTATGGAGAATCCACCCACCTTTCACATCATCGCTAAACCTGAATTTATCCTTTTGTTCGCGATCAAAGCGGGCATTCGCCAGTGTACTCCACTCCTTATCGGGCAAAACCTTACTCCAGATAGCTTGTGGCTCCGGACGGATTAAGGTATACTTTCCAAAACGTTCCAGTTTCTGACCTTCACCAGAATCAATTAATTCATAGTCTTTCCAACTGGAGGGGTGATGAAGTTTTATATTCAAAATTTCAGGTTACTAGTATCTTTGACAACTTTCCGAAAGGTAATAAATAGAACGTTTGAACGATGGCTATCCGAATAACCAGTTCCCAAAATCCCCGGATTAAAAGTCTGCTGGCCCTTGAAAAACCAAGAGAACGTAAAATACAACAGGTTTTTATCATCGAAGGATTAAAGGAGATTCGATTCGCGGTCGGTGCAGGGTACCGGATTCAATC
>CAZCRJ010000145.1:5645-6801 GCA_964501015.1 uncultured Roseivirgaceae bacterium
TGATGAAATGATTTCACCCGATAATCTTACGGATATCCTTATTGATGAAATCCAGACTATACCTGTATCCAAAGATGTATTCGATAGAATTGCTATCCGTGAAAATTCAGGTGGTGTACTGGCCGTTGCCAGAATGAAAAATCACAACCTGGATAATCTTACGTTGGGTAACAATCCACTGGTATTAGTGCTTGAAGCAGTTGAAAAACCTGGTAACCTGGGGGCAATATTACGCACGGCTGACGCGGCAGGACTGGATGCTGTAATTATCTGTGATCCGCAAACAGATGTATACAATCCCAACGTCATCCGGTCAAGTCTGGGATGTGTATTTACCAAACAGATTGCTTCAGCTACCAGTGAGGAAACTATTGGCTGGCTTCGAAAAAATAAAATCGCTATTTACTGCACCTATCTCAAAGCATCAACGCCTTACGATCAAATCGACTTCACGCAATCCTGTGCACTAGTAATGGGAACAGAGGCTACGGGGTTGTCGGATGTGTGGGTAAAAAATTCGGATGGCAACATCATCATCCCCATGCAAGGGAAAATTGATTCGATGAATGTATCCACAGCAACGGCTGTTGTTGTTTTTGAGGCAAGACGACAACGCTTAGTGAAGAAGTAACCTTCAGCTTATCCGGCCCATCCTTCCCGGTCAAGACTTCGATATTGTATTGCTTCCGCGAGGTGTTCAACGCGTATATCTGCTGCACCTTCCAGATCAGCAATGGTGCGTGATACTTTCAGAATACGATCGTAAGCGCGGGCTGAAAGGCCTAGTTTTTCCATTGCCGTTTTTAGCAAAGCTTTTCCAGAATCATTAATGACACAAAGTTCCTTAACCATATTTGACGGCATCATGGCATTGCAGAAAATATCTTGTTGCTCCTTGAATCGATTCAACTGAATTTCCCGGGCCCGTATTACCCGTTGCCTGATCTGCTCACTGGTTTCCACATTCCGATTAGCCGTCATCTCATCAAAACTTACCGGGACAACCTCTACATGTAAATCAATCCGGTCAAGTAACGGACCACTTACACGGCTCAAATATCGTTGCACAACTCCGGGACCACATACACAATCCTTTTCAGGATGGTTGTAATAGCCACACGGGCATGGATTCATGCTTGCTACCAGCATAAAGTTG
>CAZCRJ010000146.1:0-6800 GCA_964501015.1 uncultured Roseivirgaceae bacterium
CCGAGTGGCTAGGCAGAGCTCTGCAAAAGCTCCTACAGCGGTTCGAATCCGCTCGAGACCTCCCCAAAAGCCATCCTGAAAGTTTCAGGGTGGTTTTTTTATTACTGAGAGTAGACGACCGAATAAAACCAACAGGTTATTGATTTGCTTTCGGCAGTTTTTCCAAAATATCCGATACGGCTAAACGGATATTCGTCTCCGATTTTTCAGGCGTAAATTCCTGGTTTAAAACGGAAACCGCCCAGCCACGCCAGATCAGATTTTTATTGGATGCATCCATAAAATCAATGATCAATGAACCTAATTTATACTGATACGAATATGTTCGCGAACGCATCCAATAGCGTCCGTAATACCCATAGGGATCACTTTGGATTTCGGTACGGTCTTCAACTACAATATGGTAATGCAGGATCAGATCAGGAGTTTCGGTTGTAAGCGTATATCCTTTTAACGTTAACTGGGCATTGACAGCATTTTTTATTCGTTTATCCGTCAGCTCATTGTAATACAAGGGATTATTTTTTGCTTCTAGTTCAATTTCTTCGGCCCAGCCATAGGTTGGATAATCACGGATATTGTAATCCCGGTCATAGTCGGTGTAAACGCGCATACTTGGTGCACAAGCATTAATTAGAACCAGCGAGAGGAACCCTGTTAAGGTGTAATGGAGTGTTTTCATGACATGCCCAAATGGGCTATTTAGCTTAAAATTCAGATTCAGTACTCACTGAATCACAGCTTACTGCTTTACTTAAACCTACACCATCATCAATACACGGCCAATGACCGCTATCATGATCAATTGAGGATTACATCATACTATTAATCTGCAGAAGGGCGCAAAAGGCATGGTATAACAGAAAAGTTGAGCAGGAGCAGCCGATCGGTTTATGTACAATAAACGATAAACGATAAGCCTATTTTTCGTTTAAACACTGGTTAATAGTATTGATCAGTTCATCGTAATCAAAGGGTTTACGGATGTACCCATCAATCCCTAAAGCAAAAGCCTCTTCAACTTCTTTTCGTTCTACACTGGCACTAAAAAAAATAAAGGGAACGTGCGCTATTTCCTTAATCTCCTTGAATTTATTTAGAACAGAGTATCCGTCTAATTGGGGCATTTTTATGTCACACAAAATTACATCGGGACTTACCTTGGTGAGTTCTTGAATACCTTCTTTTCCATTGGTTGCTTTAACTACTTCAAAGCCAGATAGCTCCAGCATCTCAGTTGTATTCTCCCGGATGTCATGATCGTCTTCAATAAGCAGAACTTTTCGCATAAGCAGCTGTCGTTAATAAAACCACCAGGTTTAATTTTACTCATCCAAATAATTCATGTTTTCATTATTTGAGATAATGTGTATCTGGAGATTTAAGAATGAAGATACTTTTCGTTAGATAATAATACTACCGAAATCAGATAAAAATTGATGCGATAGTTCATTTTCTATAGAAAAGGTAATAATTCCAGAAACTGGAGAAGTAGCAGGTGGCGTTAATGGCTTACGGATTTATCTCATTCGATTTACCTGTTTAACTTAATTTGACTGTGGACTGGATGGACTGATGCATTACCTATTAAATATTTTTCAAACCAAGTAGTCGAAAGCTTAGCGACCTCCTCCATCGTGCCGGGTTCTTCAAACAAATGGGAAGCTCCTTTTACTTCGGTTAGTTTTTTAATGCCTTCTAATTTTTCAAATGCTTTTCTGTTAAACTCTAACACTTCAACGTCATGGTCACCCACAAGTAAAAGTGTTGGAGTTACTGAAGTATACAATTGACTGCTTGCCAAATCAGGCCTGCCACCTCCCGATACTACAGCTTTAATCTTATTTTTTAATGTTGAAGTAGCTATCAAAGCAGCAGCGGCTCCTGTACTCGCACTAAAATACCCAATTGGTAAATTCTTAAGATGTGGAAATTTAAGTAAGATAGTGTTCACAGCAACCAATCGATTAGCCAACAAATGAATGTTAAACCAATTGGTGTATACCTGATCTTCTTCTTCCGTAAGTAGATCGAACAAAAATGTACCTATTCCTTTACGGTGAAGTTGTTGGGCAACAACATGCGTACGGGCATTCAACCTGCAACGGCCACTTCCGTATGAAAAGATTACCAGTGCATGAGCATGATCCGGAAGGGTTAATTCCCCGGTTAGGGTTACCAGGTCTACATCTAATCGTAATATTTCCCGATAATTTTTCACGACTATTAAAAATTGCGTGAGGGAATTTACATGAGGAAACCTGTTCCAGACAATGACAATTGTTTTTGTCTGATTATGATGATTGTCAGGAATGTAAGCTTGAACCGCGCAATCGAAGGGTTTTGACGATTGGATTGAAGATTTGGATGTAGGCGAGTATCATGGCTCTTTTATGATATTACCTGAAAAGAACCTTTGATGCTGGCAGGTGTTTCACTTTACCACATTGACTATTATCACCGGTACCGGATGATAGTAATCATATGCAAGTAAACAGCAATTGGTTTACTTGGTAGCAATTTCATTACACTCCAAATGTTACCCAGATCTGCTCCCAAAATCAAAAACCCAATAAAGCCTCTGTCTGAAGGGTCTACTACATCGGGTAGAGTTGCCGATTTGCAAAACAGACTTGATTTAGAGATAAGTCTACGGGAAGCTGCAGAAGAGCGATTACACACAATTCAGACCTTTCACAAAGTTATTGCTAATAATTTTGCTAGAGGATGGATTGGAATATTAAATGATCAATTGCGGTACACCTACGTTGATGGCAAAGGACTTGAACAAATAGGAATAGAACCTGAAAAATTAATAGGAAAATATTTTTTAAAAACTATAAAAGCTCAGGAAGTCGGACGGCTACTAAGAAAAATACAGGATTCAAAGTGTAGTGTAACCTTTGAAGTAACGTGTAAGGACAGGATATTTGAAGTGCAAGCAGCACCATTTCCGGATGGTAATAAAGGCATTATACTCATCCTGCACGACATCACCACATTAAAAAGCACCCAAAAGGAATTACGTCAATCACTGGCAAAGGAAAAAGAATTGGGTGAACTGAAATCCAGATTTGTAACCCTTGCATCGCATGAGTTCAGAACTCCACTTACTACAATTTTGACATCTTCTTTTTTATTGGAAAGTTATACTGGTAACAAATATGAACTAACCAAAGCCACACATATCGGGCGGATTAAACGGTCTGTAAAAGCTATGACAGAAATTCTAAATGATTTCCTGTCCTTAGGTAAACTGGAAGAAGGACAAGTTAAGCCGAACTATGAATCTATTTGTGTATCGGAATTTATCCAGGAACTAGAGCTTGAGTTTGAGTCACTAAAACGAGATCAGCAGAAATTAGCGATTACCTATTCGGGTGATGATGTATTTGTTTCTGATAAAAAAATTATACGGAATATTTTATATAACCTAACATCCAATGCCTTTAAGTATACCCATAATACTGATCAGGTGGGTATTGAGCTGTTTGCTCAAAATGGAAAGCTTAGGGTTACGATAATGGATCATGGGATTGGTATTCCCCAAGGTGAACAACAGTATATATTCAAACGATTTTACCGCGCGCAAAATGCAGGCAATATCCAGGGCACAGGGTTAGGCTTAAACATTGTTAAAAAATATATCCATCTGCTGGACGGTACTATTGATTTCGTCAGTAACGAAAATGAAGGAACAGTTTTTTCTGTTATTGTACCTACTCTATCCAAAAAAGTCCTGCCTAAAAACTGAAGTTATGCACCCGGTTATTCTCGTTATCGAAGACAATTTGGAAGTGTGCGAAGATATACGTGCAATTTTAAAGCTGGCAGAATACGAAGTAACGGTTGCGCATAATGGAAAGGAAGGAATCGCACTAGCGCACAAGTACACACCTGACCTTATTTTGTGTGATATTATGATGCCCGAACTGGATGGCTATGGTGTATTTCATATTAAGTAAAGACCCAACCACAGCCGGTATCCCCTTTATATTTTTAACGGCCAAGACGGATCCAGTAGATGTACGCACGGGAATGGATCTGGGGGCAGATGATTATATTACAAAGCCATTTGATGGCTCTGCTTTGCTTAATGTGATTGAGGTAAGACTGGCGAAAAATGAAAAAATCAAAAAATCTGGTTCATCGTATGTACGGGACATGGATGATTTTCTGTCACGGGCGAAGGAGTTAGATGAATTTCAAAAGTTTTCTTTCAATAGACAAGTCAGACACATCCGAAAAAAAGACTTTGTATTTATGGAGGGACTTGATGCTAACGATTTGTTTATTATTCATAAAGGAATTGTTAAAACGTATAAATCTACCCAGGATGGAAAGGAACTCGTGACCGGAATCCATAAGCCGGGTGAATTCATTGGTTTTTTGCCACTCATCGAAGATGCACCCTATAATGAATCGGCAATAGCACTGGAACCAACTGAAGTTTATCTTATTCCAAAGGATGATTTCAATACACTGTTATATACGAACCATGAAGTTGCCCGCAATTTTATCCGGTTATTGTCAAACGATCTTTATGAAACGGAAGAGCGCCTTATGGAAATGGCTTATCAATCTGTACGGCAGCGCGTAGCAAGGGCACTCCTTAAGTTGTGTAATCAGGTTTGTGATCAAGAAAAAAGTAAAATTATTACATTGGCCAGAAAGGATATTTCAGGATTAGTGGGTACCGCCACGGAGTCACTAAACCGGACCTTGGCTGATTTTAAAGAAGAGGGTCTCATCTCAATGACCGATTCTGGTATTCGTATTCTTGAAAAAAGGAAAATGGAGCGCCTGTCACATTAATTGCTTTAGCTCCCTATCGTTCAATAAATTTCTTACGGGCTTTTATCACAACAAAGGACCCTCGGCCAAAACCTTGCAATGAAGTTTGAGGGGAAATGATAGAATCCAATTCGCCAAAAAGGGTTTGTCTCAGCGTGAAATGCTGAAAGCCGGCAGTGGTTAGTTCGCTGAGTATCCGATCGACAGTGTAAAAAGTGACATTATTGAAGGCTTTGCTTTCGGATTTATGTATCTCGAAGTGTTTACCAAGCATACTCTCTTTATCTATGAATCCTATAATAAGAACTCCATTATTAGTAAGCACGCGGTTAGCTTCATGAAAAGCGCTATCCAAACGATTGAAGCGCCAAATGGAGTAGACCATTAGAATGTAGTCAAATTGAAAATCACGGTAGGGCAAATTTTCAGCAAGCGCATTTCTGGTTACTATGCCACGCTCCAATGCTGCTTCACGCATGATTTCAGTCGCTTCAACTCCTTCAGGTATTCCGAGGGCGGAGGCATATCTTCCGGTTCCTAATCCTACTTCAATTCCGCTTTTTCTTTCAGCTTGCGGCAATACTTCTCGAATTGCTGCCAGCTCAGAATCAAACACAACTGAATGTTTTTCAAGCCATAGATCATACTCCATTAGATCCTTATTGTATTGGCTTGCTTCTTTCATGATCAGGCTATATAAAATGGATACCTTTTGTGGGTGGAGGCGGAACTTCCTCGGGAATCAATACCGGAGCTGGCTCTTTTTCTGGAATTACCTCCGGGTTATGCGATGGCCAACTTGGTCCGACAGGATCTTGTGGAGGGATGATCTCCGGTTGTTTCGGTATATCGGGTATTTCTTCTGGATGTTTGTTCATAACATGAATTCTTTACTAATAATGACCAGAAAGAAGCCAACTTAAAATGATTGCGATCATCTTATGTGGGGATTGACGTCATCAATACATCACGATTATTATCAGGTTGATAATTGCCAGAATTTTTTTTCCAGTTACGAAGGGCAGGAAACAAAAATCAGTATTTATACTAACAGAGATCATGGAATCTCACAGCCACTAAGGTTTACTTAGCACCGTTTTTTACTACGGTAGTTAATATGAATGGTATAGAAAACTATCTGATCCCATATGTTGGCTCCCAGGTGGTAAGCCTAATTGTGCTCTATTCAACATGGAAAAACACCCGATTGGGGAGGATGCTGTTTTCCTTAATGTTTCTGTATGCGGGTAGTTATAATATGTATATCGGATTTGTTACACCCGATGCCTACCTGGGGTTTGCTGAGTTGGCTATTCCACTCTACCGTGATTTTATTAATGGGTGGTTCAGCTATAACAATCATATTTTAATTCCTATGATTGCCACAGGACAACTTGCCATAGGTATGGGAATGGTATTAAATGGAAACTGGGTGCAATTGGCCTGTATTGGTGCCATCATATTTTTGTTATCCATTGCACCGCTAATGGTAGGTTCTGCCTTTCCATTTTCACTGACAGTTTCGGCTGCTGCATTGTTGATTTTACGCAATGATGAAATGGAATATTTATGGAAGTCGGAATAAGGGTAGTAATGTCGCAGCAATAAACTATCGATTTGATTACTTAATTACCGTGAAAGAAGGAACTGTCGAGGAATTTCCTGAGCACCTTTAAGAATGGATGCGATTAATTCACCTAATGCTGGTCCATGTTTAAATCCATGTCCTGAACCACCTCCCAGAAAATATAGATTGGTAGCTTCCGGATGATGATCGAACAGAAAATTGCCATCGGGCGAATTCTCGTAAGGACATACCCGATTCTCTACCAGCGGGGCATTTCTTAGTCCCGGAAAGCGATGAGCAATAAATTTCCGCGCTGCGGATAAAACTTCGGTATTGGCGGTCCGGTCACCGGTTGTCGGATCAAAAGGTTCTCCCCGTTTGTCTACCCCAATCTTAAAACCCCGATAGGTGTTACCCGGAATTCCGTAATAGAAATCGT
>CAZCRJ010000147.1:0-6782 GCA_964501015.1 uncultured Roseivirgaceae bacterium
AATGCTTCCTCAACATACGTATATACGCCACCCGAAATAGCAAATTTACTTCCTACTTCAATGAAGCATAATAATACCAGGCTTAACAATACAGCACAAATGATATACGCCCAGAATCCGGAGGGCCCCAGGTGAAAAGCAACCACTGCAGGCAAGGCAAAGATGCCCGCACCTACCGTCATGTTCACTGCGTTTACAGCAAGTGAGCGAACGCCTATTACGCGTTTCAGTCCTTCATCAGTGATGGGTGTTTCCAACATTGACCGGTTGAGTATAGCTCAAGTACGGGAATAAAACTCAGTATGGCAACCTCTCACATTGCGGCACATGTTCCGTTGATTGAGGTACGTCAACGCCAATGGCAATACCTGTTGATGCTGATCAGTTATCCAATGGAAGGTTATACACTAACCTGACAGAGCCGATCAGGCCACTAGTAAAGAGTACATTCTTCAGCTCACGGTTATCTCCAATGTCAATGATGCTTAACCGGAACTTCATGGTTTCATCCGCTTCATACTGCTTATACACCCTGCCGATGGTATATCCAACGCGCGTTTCGAGATGGAGATTACCCATCATCTTCCAGCGCAGAAAAAGTGTTTCATCAATACTGACACGTTCAATATAATCCGTTCTGAATTCTTCCTGGCCCAGGCGATATGTTGTAGTAAACCCAAAATGACTGAAGCCCCCGATTAGCTGATCGCTTATTTTATAGTTCACCTTTAGGTTAATGGGCACCAACCCGATGATGCTCCAGCGATCGGATAGTCGCCAGTCGAGGTAGACCAGGGGAGTAAGTAACGGCCCGAACAATTCATAATTGAACAATGCGCCATAGCGCATCAGCAGGTTCTCCCGATAGCGATGTTCATACAAGGCTATGCCACCGAATTGCCAGTTCTTCTTATCGGTGCTTTTAAAATCAGTATTGTACCGTGGCACAAACAAGAGTTGAAATCCATTGGTGTCGTTAATCCTTTGAGCAATTCCCGTTTGCAGAATAAACCCGTTCATGCGCATGCTGGTCAGGTAATCCTGTGGTTCAGGATTAAGATCAGTGTTGATGGCATAAAGGGTATACGTGAAATCAGTATACCACATTGTTTTGTCGGACAGCACAATGGGTACCTTCAGATTAATCAATCCACCGGATTCAGTTGCCTTACCATTGAGTGGTGCCGTGTAGGCCGCTGGTGTTCCGTAAAATCCTGAAAGAGTAAAAAGGTCTATTGAGTTTTGTCCCTGCGAAAGAAACGGGATTGCCAGTAGAACATACTCATACCAATGCTTCATAAATCAAAAACTACATCACGTTTCGGGTCATGTATTTTTTAAGTTGCTCCCCGGTTTTCTGTTGAATCTTTTTCTGGAAGTAGGGAGTCCATCCGATCAATGTGCCAGTCAGGCCAAAGGCCATCCGCGCCCAACGGTAAAAGTCGAACATATCAACATGATGAATGATTTTGTTATCCAGAAATGTAAAATGAGCATCAATACGATTATGCACTTTATTACCGGTTAAGGAGAACCTATAGTGCGCTTCCCACTGGCATGACCCTTCTCCTTCTGTTACCGAAATGTTGTTGAACTCCAGTTTCCAGCCATTCTTATTTTTATTCAACGCATCAATTAACATACTCCACATGGCGCCCGCCTCCTTGCCCTTTAACATGGGGAAGGCAGGATCGGAAAACAGCACATCCTCATGGTAACACGCCTTCATACCCGCTGCATCCAGTTGCTGAAAGCTGGTGTAGAATTTACGGATAAGAGCTTCGTTTGCAGTAGTCATTCGGGGAGTTCGGGTTATCGAAAGTAGTCAATTTCAAGGTATGTTTTACCATTCCTTTTACAGGCGGAGAATCCTTCGTGCTGGGTGTTCCATGATTTGATGTATTCAGAAGTTACTGGCAGCTAAAGGTCTCCACCATTCAAATCGCCTTTATCACATACCAGCCTATCACAAGGCACGCAACCAGTTTCATCAGCACACTGAACACAAATCCGATAAAGGATCCCATGGCTGCACGCAATGCTTTATCTGAATGATTACTGGCCAGCAATTCCCCCACCAATGCCCCGATAAACGGTCCGGCAATGATGCCCATCGGCCCCAGCCAAAAGCCCACCACCAACCCAATACCACTGCCCCACATCCCATATTTTGTTCCTCCGAATTTTTTCGTCCCGTAAATCGGAACAACATAATCCAGCACGCTGATGATGATGACCACCACTAACCAGATGATCAGAAACTTTGCGGTGAAGGGTGGTGGCTCACGAAGCTGCAGCACCAGCAAGCCCACATAACTTAACGGTGGCCCGGGAAGCAACGGAAGAACACTACCGATAATTCCGGCAAGCACAAAGCAACACCCTATTATACTCCAGAGTAAATCCATAGTTCAACGAAACCGAACTTACCAAAAAAGCACCCTTGTTAAAAATAAAGTTTTGGTATGATCAAAATCATAGTGCCTGTAACCAGACTATCCTAGTTTTAAGTTCACTAAAGAAACCGTGCTATGAATACAACAATCGATTATGAAGGGATAAGTGTGGCAGAATTGGCCATTATACATCCAACAGCAGTGCAGGTGTTCAATACCTATAACATCGACTATTGTTGCGGTGGTAAACGGCCTTTCCGGGAAGCCTGCGAAAAAGCAGGGATTGATTCCGATACGATTATTACTGCCTTACAAAAAGCAGAAGTAACCACTACCAATGGAGCACTGCGATATGATACCTGGGATGCTCCGCTGATCACACAATTCATCATACAGCATCACCACCAGTATGTGCGCGAGAGTATTCCCATGCTTCTTCAACTGATTGAAAAAGTATATGAAGCCCATGGCAATCACGAACCGGAATTATCCGAACTCAAAAAAACATTCGCAGCGCTTGCTGATGAACTGCTCCACCATATGGAAAAAGAAGAAGTGGTATTGTTCCCGGGTATCCAGCGGCTTTTTGAGGATAGTAAGATACCGGTTGAGTTTACCCCCATACCCCTGAACCTGAGTGCACCCATGCAGGTAATGGAAGATGAACATACACATGCTGGTGACCTGATCAAACACATCCGTGTGCTCACCAAAAACTATGTGCCACCAGCCAGTGCATGCCCTACCTACCGCGTAACCTACAAACGACTGCAGGAATTTGACCAGGACCTGATGCAACACATACATCTTGAAAACAATGTGTTGTTCGCCAAAGTAAAAGAACGGTTAAACCATGCCCTCAACTAATCCTATGGAACTCAACCAGCAAATACTCAGCGATATCATTATCTATATGAAATATGCCCGGTACCTGCCGGATGAAAACAGGCGGGAAACCTGGCGCGAAATCTGCGACCGCTATCAATCCATGATGGATGAAAAATATCCGTTCATGGTTGACGAAACCAACGAAGCCATGACCTGGGTGCGGCAGAAAAAAGTGTTGCCCTCCATGCGGGCCATGCAGTTTGCCGGTACAGCTATCGCCCGAAACAATTCACGTATCTATAATTGTGCTTACCTGCCGGTAGATGACATCCGCGCCTTCTCTGAAACCATGTTTCTATTGTTGGGTGGAACAGGTGTTGGCTATTCGGTACAATACCATCACATCGATAATCTCCCGCCAATTCAAAAGGCAGAAAAAAAACGCAGGTTCCTGATTGGCGACAGTCTGGAAGGATGGGCCGATGCTGTAAAAGTTTTACTGAAAGGTTACTTTGGCATCAGTGAATACATTCCGGAGTTCGATTATTCCGACATTCGGCCGAAAGGCGCACGCCTGGTAACGGCCGGAGGCAAAGCACCCGGACCTGAGCCGTTGAAGATTTGTGTGGCCCACGTACAGGCCTTACTCGATAGAAAAGAGAATGGCGAGAAACTATCACCGCTGGAATGCCACGACCTGATGTGTCACCTTGCCAACGCGGTTTTGGCCGGAGGTATCCGCAGGTCAGCCATGATTTCCCTGTTTTCCTATGGTGATGAAGAAATGCTCACTTGCAAGTATGGCAACTGGTGGGAACTGAATGAGCAACGTGGACGCGCCAACAATTCTGTTGTGCTTCAACGTGATGGCATCTCGCAAAACGAATTTTTTGAACTCTGGAAGAAAATTGAATTGTCAGGATCAGGGGAGCCGGGATTTTATTTTACTAACGATATGGACTGGGGCACCAACCCCTGCTGTGAAATAGCACTACGGCCCTTCCAGTTTTGCAACCTGTGCGAAGTGAATGTATCGGATGTAAAAATACAGGCCGAACTTAACGCCCGGGCGCGCGCTGCTTCCTACCTGGGCACATTGCAGGCAGGTTTCACCAATTTTCATTACCTGCGCGATGTTTGGAAAACGACCACCGAGCAGGATGCCCTCATTGGTGTGGGCATGACGGGAATCGCCAGTGGTATGGTAGAAAAACTCGACCTCAACGAAGCAGCGGTGGAGGTGAAAAAAGTAAACCTTGAAGTATCTTCTAAACTTGGGATAGCGTTTGCCGCGCGCACCACTACCATTAAACCTTCCGGTACGTCATCATTAGTACTCGGCACCTCCAGCGGCATCCATGCATGGCATAATGATTATTACATCAGGCGTATCCGCATTGGTAAAAATGAAGCGTTGTATGATTACTTGCGCATTGCCCATCCCGAACTGCTGGAAGATGATCTGCTAAACAGCAAACAGGCAATCATCTGCATACCGCAAAAAGCACCGGAGGGAAGTATTTTACGCACCGAAGATGTAATGGATTTACTGGAACGCATCAGAAGATTTAATGAAGACTGGGTGCGTAAAGGGTTCCGGAGAGGAAGCAACGCAAACAATGTGTCGGCTACAGTTTCAATTCCGGATGGCGAATGGCAGCGCGTGGGAGAATGGATGTGGGAAAATAAAGCATCGTACAATGGCTTAAGTGTATTGCCCTTTGATACCGGCAACTACAAGCAAGCGCCCTTTGAAGACATTGCCCAAGAATCATTTTACGAACTGGAAAAGAGTCTGAAAACCATCGACCTTAAAAATGTATATGAAACCGATGATGAAACCGACCACAAGGCAGAAGCTGCCTGTGCCGGTGGTGCATGCCAGGTAGTGTGATAAAAATGTTTCAGTTTAAATTTCGATGATGATGTACTTCAGGAATCAGATGGCTTTTTCCATCCTAAGTTATTAATCGTCAAGTAGTATTTATTATTTCCGCCACTACTAATATTTCAGGGTAATCTAATTCCTGACAAATGCTTATTTTACGTGGCAAAAGTAAAAAGTTGATTCCTGCAAAAATTCTTGAAGAATATTCCGCTCGCCTGGTGCGCATGCGGAAAGACCAAGTCTTGTTTGATGAAGGCGGACAGGCACAGGAATATTTCCAGGTGGAGGAAGGCCAGGTGCGCATGTATATTCTTAACCACGAGGGACAGGAATTTACCCAAGGTATTTTCAATGCCGGAGAAAGTTTTGGTGAGCCACCGTTGTTGGGAAACTTCCCCTACCCGAGCACGGCCGTTGCGTTAACCGAGGGAAAAGTATGGCGCTTAGCCAAACCCGATTTCCTTCGCCTGCTTCTACACCATTTTGAGCTGCACCTGAAACTCGATTTTGTGTTGTGCAACCGGCTTCAATACAAATCGATGATCTTAACGGAAATTTCTTCCCACGATCCTGAACATAGGCTCCTCACCATTTTGAACTACCTCAAATCAAAACTTACCATCACACCCCAACCCGGTAAAATCATCATCCCCTATACCCGCCAGCAACTGGCCGACATGACCAGCCTGCGGGTAGAGACCGTAATCCGCACCATTAAGCGCATGGAGAAGGAAGGGAAAATAGAATTGCAGGGGCATAAGATTTTGTTCTGAAACTTTTCCCCCGCTGGCACCTGCCTGCCGGAGGTATGGGGGGCAGGGGGTGGAAAATTATGGATGCGAACAAAGAAAATTACCACGGTTACAATCGAAAACTTCAACCATTTGCGAACGAGCATCGCAAAAACATGACGAAGGCAGAGGCATGTCTGTGGAAATATGCGTTACGGGCAGCCATGCGAAAGGGGTACGGATTCAGGCGGCAACGACCCGTCTTAAACTACATTGCAGATTTCATGTGCATCCAACTAAAATTAATTATTGAAGTAGATGGCATTACCCACACGGTGAGTAAAACACTTGAACGGGGATAACATCCGAGAGCAAAAATTACAGGAAGCAGGTTTCCAGGTTATACGGTTTACAGACGATGAGGTGCTTCACTCCATCAATCGTGTAATTGAAGCAATCGATTTAAAGATTGAAGATATTGAAGTGAATCTATCCGCACCAATAAAAAAGAGAGTAAGAAGAAGGAAGTCCACCCCCTAACCCCCGCCAGCGGGGGATAGTAGCACCAACGAAACAAATTAGCATTCACGTGAAAACGAAGGCATATCTTACTCCTCCAAAGTTTCCCTAGCTTTGCCAAATGCTCTACTTCGTCCTTAGCATCGTCATCCGCATTGCGCTGAAAATATTCTTCAGAAAGATTACCATACACGGACAGGAAAACATCCCCAGATCCGGCTCCGTCATTGTAGTGGGCAACCATCCCAACACGTTTATGGACCCCATCCTGGCGGCACTGATTATGTTGCCCCGACAGGTACACTTCCTCGCCAACGGCAGCATCTTTAAAACGAGGGCTGCGCGCATGGTGCTCAACCAGTTCAACACCATTCCAGTATACCGCAAGCAAGATGTAACTGAACAACGGGACGAGAAAAA